>CAJMLD010000236.1 GCA_905214175.1 uncultured bacterium | reverse complement strand
CTACTACGCGCGTATCCAGCCTGTTATCTTTGGCATTCCCATCATCGGTTTTGTGGGCTACCTTGCAGCCTTCATTTTGGGCATCTGGGTTGCCCGGAGCATCATCAAGGACGACCGCCGTCGCAGGCGATGAGACAAAGGGACTGCCCCTTTGTCTCACTTAGCGAGTGGGGCGGGGAGTTTCGGGGGCTCCGTTCACCGCCAGGTCGATGACTCGGTAAGCGCCGTCGTAGATTCCCGCCTGTGCCGCATCCTCGATGCGGTCGCACATGAAGCCGATG
Source organism: uncultured bacterium (assembly GCA_905214175.1). Classification (GTDB taxonomy): domain Bacteria; phylum Actinomycetota; class Coriobacteriia; order Coriobacteriales; family Atopobiaceae; genus Tractidigestivibacter. The sequence goes on along the minus strand of CAJMLD010000236.1, from coordinate 2,328 downwards.
AGCGCGCGCTCGCGCTGGAACGAGTCGATCATCGAGAGCACCTCTGCCGTATCGTCCATCTCATAGGTGCCGTCGCCGACCTCCGCCGCCCGGATGGCGCCCCATGCCTCGTGGCCGCCCACACGGTGAATCATGAGCTTGGGTACGGGATAGAACGAGAACTCGCTGGGCTTGGTGACCAGCACGTCCGAGCAGCGCATGAGCAGGTTGGACGAGTAGACCGCCGCAAAGATGTCGTGGTCGCAGAAGCCGTGCACGCCGCTCACGTCACCGTCGAGCGCCGCCGCGGCGAACCTCGCCACCTCGTCGATGGCATCGAAGTGGGAAAGCGCCTCGTTTCGAAGACCGTCGACGTTTTTGAGAAGCGCGTCCCAAACGTTCTTGTGATCTCCCACGTTCACAAAGACCACGGCCTCGCCACGCTTCACATAGGGCAGGAGATGTTCCAGTATTGCCGCGAAGAGGTCCTGCTGGGCACCCGCACCACCAACCGAGAGCAGGTAGCGAACGGGTCCCCCGCCCAAGACACGGTTCCTGCGCCGAGCGCAGTCTGCAGGGATGTTGGAGACGAGCTCGTGGTCGACGTAGTGGCCCGTGTAGAAGATGGAACCCTTTGGCATGGGCTTAAGCTGCCGTGAGGGGTCCATGCCGCGCAGCTGGTGGTAGCCAAGGTAGGCGCTAGGCGTCTGGACGGTATGAATGGAGCCCTCCGCAAGGTGCAGCGCCATGGGCCAGTTGTCGGGGATTGCGTTCACCACGTGGGTCATGCCCGCATGCACCGCCGCCTGCGACGGCCAGACGTGGGTTCCCACGTAGGGGATGTCCTTGTCGATGTCGCGGAAGAGGGGAACGCAGAGCTCGGCGTTCTTCTGGTCTGCGGCATTGTACGAGAGCTTCCTGAAGCCTTCGGAGTTGAGGGGCTCCCACACGAGCTTGTTGAAGACCCCTACGCGCTGGGAGATCCTCGACCCCTTGGAGTAGAGGTCGTTCTGGTAGCGGATGACCTTGGACCCCGTGGCGTCCTTGAAGGAGGCGAGGTCAAGCCAATAGGGCGTATAGCCCATGGCGTGAGCGGCGGATGCCATGGCCATCGAAATGCGATAGTGCCCAAAGCCCATGCGGATGTTCCCCACAATGACCGGAGCGCCGTCTGCGCCCTCAACGGTGCGCTCGGTTGCAGCGGGCTTAGGCGCTTGGGCTGCGTCGGCGCGGATGTCGAGGGGCGTGCCATCGGGCGAGATGACGAGGTTCCTTACCCCGAGCATCTCGCCGATCACGGGCGTTGGCTCTGCCGAGAGGTGATAGACGGCCGAAGAGTCGTCGCCAAAGCGGCGAAGGTAGCGCTCCTTCGATTGGACGGCCTTCTGGTACGTTGCGTCGTCCTGCTCGTTGCCAAAGGCGCTTCTCGCCCGGTCTGCCGTTGCACCCATCGAATCCTCCTTGACCCCATGTGGACAGAGGTGATAGCCTCGCTATCAAGCTGATAGTAAGACTATCACCGAGAGGAACGGAGCGTCAAGAATGGCTGATGGAGGCGACATGGTCGGCGGCACAATTGCGGTGCCGCAGGAGGGGAGCCTCACGGGCGACGCGCGCATGGACCGCGCCGTTGAGTGTGCGGCCGGCCTCTTTCTGGAGCGTCGCATCGCCGACGTGCGCATGACCGATGTCGCCGAGGCGGCAGGCGTTGGGGTAGCCACGCTCTACCGGCGCTTCTCGACCAAGACGCGCCTTGCCCTGGCGGCGGGCACGCTCCTGTGGCGTCGATTCAACGCACGTATCGTGGCGCTTGTGGAGTCGGACGCGTTTCTCGGCATGAGTGGTGCGAGCAGGCTCGAGCGCATGCTGCGTCTCTATGCCGAGGGCTACGTTGAGAACGCCGGCTTCGTGCTCTTCATTGACGACCTTGATGGGCTTCTCGTCACCGAGGGAGCGCCCGTTGAGGCTATCGCGGCCTATGGGCGTGAGGTCGACTCGTTCTACCTCATCTTTTCCGACGCCTACCAGCTTGGCATCCAGGATGGCTCCGTCGGGCGCGAGGTGGATTTTCCGGTCTTCTACAGAAGCGTTGCACACGCGCTCATGGGCGTGGCGCAGAAGCTCTCGCGGGGCGAGGTCATCCCCTCGGATGACTTCTCTACGGGGGCGCAGGAGCTTGAGTGCATCGTCGACATGGCGATTCACGCGTTGAGATGAGACAAAGGGAAACTCCCTTTGTCTCATGATGAGAGGGGAGCAGAGATGGAAGGGACCAGGATTTCGGAAAAGCGGGTTATCAGGCTTTTTGCAATCGGACAACTGGGGTGGGCGATACTCTCGGGTATCGTC
>CAJMLD010000235.1 GCA_905214175.1 uncultured bacterium | reverse complement strand
GGGAACTCAATCCCGGCCGAGGCGGGCTGCCCAGGCGGCCTCGTTGAAGCCGACAAGCACGAAGTCCTCCCCCACCACCAGCGGCCGCTTGACCAGCATGCCATTGGTGGCGAGAAGATCGAAGGCATCCGCATCGCTCATCCCCGCATCGAGCTGCGCCTTCACGCCCAGCTGCCGGTAGAGCTGCCCGCTACTATTGAAGAAACGACGCACGGGAAGCCCGGAGCGCGCCTGCCACTCCGCAAGCTCCGCCGCGGTGGGGTTCTCCTCCACGATGTGGCGGTCGGTGTACGCAACTCCGTGCTCATCCAGCCACTTCTTGGCACGCTTGCAGGTGGAGCACTTTGGGTACTCGATAAAGAGCAGCTTAGCCATAGCGTTCTCCTCGTCTGTTGAGTGCGGGGCGATTCCACGCGATTCCGCTATGAGACAAAGGGACTGTCCCTTTGTCTCCTTTGTCTCATAGGTCGCGTCGGGTGAGAATCTCCTGCGGGATAAGGCGGCAGCCCTCAACCACACTGCGCGCGTAGGCGGTGGCCTCGTCGGTGAGACCCTCGCACATGAGCGACATGTCCGGCATGCCAAGGTTCACCTGACAGGTCTGCTCGTTGTCGGCGGGATCCGGATAGCGCTCCATGGCCTTGTCAATCATGAGCTGGTAAGCGGGGGCAAAGGGGGCAAACGGGTAGTGCTCGCCCAGGACATCGCGCAAGCGCACCATGATGTCGATGCCCGCGCGATCAATGTCGCCCCAGTAGAGCACCTCGACAGAGTCCGCGCCAAGGGTGTCGAGGAGCAGCGCCAGCCGGTTGTGCTCGAGGATGGGCGTGCCGCCGCCCAGCACCACCGCATGGATGCGCTCGCCCAGAATGGTAGTGCGGCCCTCCTCGTACATGAGGTCGTGCACGTCGAGCCAGGGATCAAGGTTCTCGGTGACCAGCACGCGCATGTGCTTCCGTCGACGCGGCGCGTGGTAGAGAAGGTCCGGCTTGGGCATGGGTCGGTGGCGAATGACGTCCTCCATGCCCATCGCGCGCAGGAGCTTGTGCCCGTCGGATCCGTACTCGAAGAACTTCTCGTCCCCGCCCATCTGGTAGGCAAGCTGCCTACGCGTGATGTCGCCGGGAAGCGCGCCGTTGACCAGCGCGTCGTTGATGGCCGTAAGCTGACGCTCGAAGAGCGTGTACGCGCCGGGGTGGCTGAGCAGCCAGCCGTTCATCCAGAAGCGCTGGTCAAGCTCGAGGATCTTGGCGCGGACCTCGGTCTCGGCGGGACCGCCGCGGCGCACGTAGGGAACCTCGGAGAGCTGCATGGGACGAGAGGGACCGCCCTTCCCAAACCGACGGAGCCGGCCGCGCTGGGTGCGTGGGGCGGAGGAGCGCCCGGGCTTCTCGGCCGGCGTCGGGGACGCGGAGGCTTCGGCCGGTGCGGACGCGACCTCGGGCGCCGCAGCCGCGGGCGCCGACGCGGGCTCGCGTGCGGGTGCGGCCTCCTGCTCGGCTGCGGAGTTCTCCGCAGCCTCCCCGACCGCAGCCAGGCCCTCAGGCGAGACGCCCGTCTCGGCAGGCTCCTCGCTCTCCCTCGCAGGCACCGGCTTCCTCCTATGGCGGCGCGGCTTTCTCCTCTCGGGCGCCGGCGCGGCGTCGGCGTTCGCAACCTCGGAAGCGGGCCCCGGTTCGACCGTAGCGGCGGCCTCCGCTACGGGCTCGGACTCCGCCGCGGTCTCGGCGACGCCATCCTGGCCAGCATCCGTGGGCTTCTCGGCATCCGCGACCCCAGCCTCCTCGGCGACGTCAACCGCACCCTCTACCTGCGTCGGAACGCGGAGCGTGTAGACGCCCTCCTGCCCCTCCACAGGATCGAGCGCCTCGGAGTGAATGGCAGCGACGAGCGCCACCTGGGCGTTCTTACCGTACTTCCCCACAATCCTCGAGACGTCCTCGTCGGTCACCACGTCTCCTCGCACGCGCACGAGAGCGCTCGCCACGGACGCGGCCTTGTTCTTCTGCGAAGGCTCGAGAACCTGACAGAGGGCTTCCCTCAAGTAATCAAGGTTCATACGTTCGACGTCAGTCAGCTTTCGTGCCATGCAGGGTTCCTTTCACGCGGTCATGCAAGAAGGATACGGCAATGGCGAGAAAATCCCAGTTGAGACAGGAGCAATCTTGGATAACTACACGCGATCTTCCGCCAGCATTGAATGGCTCGAAGCGTACGGCGAGCAGCGCTTGCATGCGGCATACTGCCTGTTGTCCCTCGCGTTCTTACCGGCTCGTCGAACTTCTCGGCACAATCCTGCGGAAACGTAGGCGAAGTCCCGCGGGCCGGTAACAACGTGGCTTTGTAACACTTTGGCACGAACTAACCGCATACAGAAGAGCGGCCTCGCAACCCAAACGGGTGCGAGGCCGCCCAAGGAACCGTAGAAACCCCCCTACCGGCTACTCGTTGTCGCCGCCGGTCGCCTTGGTGGCGCTGATCGCCGCGGCGGTGTCCTTGGCGTCATGCCACACCCAGTCGGTGAAGGCGGGGTGGTCGTAGCCGTTGTCGACGGCGAACTGGAAGGCGTCCTGGCGGAACTGCTCCCACTCGGCAATCTGGTCGGCCCACTTCTCGGCGTC
>CAJMLD010000234.1 GCA_905214175.1 uncultured bacterium | reverse complement strand
AACCTTGCTTGAGGTCATGGCGGGCTCTTGCTCTGGTAACGCGCGGGGAATCATTTTGGCTGATGCAACGCCTGCCTACAAATCTGCTGGGTACCATCGCCTTGTCTATCTTGCGGAGGGTGATGGCAGGCAACTGTATCCCTGGCTTTCCGCGACGGATCACCTAGCCTTGGTCGGCATATTTTGGAATCCTGGCCTAGACATTCCGTCTGTTTGCGAGCGATGCTGCATGGTGCAGTTTGCAACCCTCGCATCAAGAAAGTTTTCACAGGGCATGGTTCAGCAGCTCGTCGTCGCAATGGCAATTTCTTCGGGCTCCTCCTATGTACTTCTCGACGAGCCCTTCAATGCCCTTGATCCTGGCAGGGTGACCTGCAACGAGCGGCTCATCCAGGAGATCGCAGCAGATGGTAGGGGCGTGCTCATTTCTGCCCATCAGCTTGACGTCGTAGACGCGCTTTGCGAAGAGGTCGTTTGCCTTGTGCACGGTAAGGCTGTGGCCCATGCTCGCGGTGATTATGCAGGCGCTCGGACTTTGTATTTCGATGTGTATGGAGATGGGGAGTTGCCTGAAGCCAAACGATGATCTGTGCCGTCATGATGAAAGGAGAGTGGACTCATGGTAAAGCGGTACTCTGTATTAGGCTTTCTTATAGTAACGCTTACTGCGTTCCTCCTTTTGCTTGGGGCTTTTGAGGCGACCCCTGCGTCTGCGCGAGCAATCGTTGACGACGTCGCCGATACGGCTTTTACGTACGTTTGCCAGCAATAATCCCATCTCCATCAAGTTATGTAGTTCTTGTCCGCTTGCCCGCGGTGCTCTATAATGCTCGCTTGTGTGTAAGCCTATGTGTCGTTCGCATGTGCGTCGGCACCTCTGGTCTAGAGATGAGGAAAAGCATGGATTACATTCGCGCGATCGAGCGTCAGCAGATTCGTGAGGACATCCCCACGGTCCTGGTTGGCGACAACGTCAAGGTACACTACCGCATCATCGAGGGCGACCGCACCCGCGAGCAGGTCTTCCAGGGTGACGTTATCCGCATGAGCGGTGCCGGCTCTCGCGAGACCTTCACCGTTCGCAAGATCAGCTTCGGCGTTGGCGTGGAGCGTACGTTCCCCCTTCACAGCCCCAAGATTGCCAAGCTCGAGGTCGTGCGTCACGGCGATGTCCGTCGCGCGAAGCTTTACTACCTCCGCGATCGCGTTGGCAAGGCTGCGCGCATCCCCGAGAAGCGCTAGAGCATACCATCGTTTGGTCTGGAGGGGCTACCCGCTCGGGTGGCCCCTCTTCTCTATGTAGGTAAAGCACGCCCGTTCCCCTGCGTACGGGCGCCCTATGGGGAGGATTCCATGGCGCGGTCTTCGGCAACGGCACACGAGGTTGCGGCGCTTTTTGCCTGCGCCGATGAGGACGAGTTCGTTCGCCTGGACGAGCGCTATGCCGACGACCCGCGCAAGCAGGTGCAGCACGCGCGCGAGGTTGCGAAGAGACGCCTTGCTCGCGAGCGGAGCGAGCACGAGCGTGTGCTGGCGATGTACGCCAAGGCTCGTGAGCTTGGTGGGCCGGGCCTTGTACTTGGCGTGGACGAGGTGGGGCGTGGTGCACTTGCGGGGCCGCTCACCGTGGCTGCCGTGGCGCTTCCTGACGAGCCAATCATCTGGGGAATCAACGACTCTAAGCAGCTCACTCCTTCGCAGCGCGAGGTTCTCGCCGCACGCATTGCAGACGTCGCCCTCGCTGTGGGGATTGCTCACGTGGAACCCGCCTCCATCGACGCCGTGGGGATGGCCGTTGCCCTTCGCATGGCCATGAAGCGTGCCATTGACGATGCCGGGGTCGACGCGGACGCCGTTCTCATCGACGGCAATCCTGTCCATGTGAGCCCCAAGGAGGTCACGCTTGTGAAGGGCGACGCGCGGGTCTCGTGCATAGCCGCCGCCTCCATTGTTGCAAAGGTGACGAGAGACGCGCTCATGGTTTCGCTTGCCGAGGAGTATCCCGAGTATCACCTTGCGGAATGCAAAGGCTACGGCTCACCCGAGCACATCGCGGCCATACGAGAGCACGGCCTCTCGCCCATCCACCGCGTCTCATTCTGCGGGAACTTCCTCGAGACGCCACCGCTCTTCTAGATGGTGGGGGCATCTGCTGTTGGTGCTTTCTTGTGAAAAAATTCTCCCCGCGCAGTTTTGGTTTTGACGGTCTTCCCTTGCATCCACGGCTCTATGTCACTGAGCTGCCGTCTCTTCTCGTCTCATTCTTGAACTGTCAGCTGTCTGCCAGCCGAGTGATTGCGCGCTGTCGGCTACGTGCAAGGACGTGGTGACATCATCGCTCTCCCAATTGGTTGCGAGAGAGGAGACGGCGATGGAGGAGACAACGTTTGGCACGGATGGCGGGCAGGCTCGGGGCGCCGAGAGGGTGCGCCCTCACAGTGAGTTCTGCTATGGACACCTTGGTCACGAGTTCTATGGGCACGGCATGGGGTTTGGAGGACCCGGAGAGTCCCTGTGCGTCGATTTCGACGAGGACGAGGGGATTGGCTACGGACCAGACTGGCAGGACGCAGAGCACAAGCCGCTTGACGAGTACACGACAAAGGAGCTTGGCGCCGAGGGCGAGCGGCTTGCC
>CAJMLD010000233.1 GCA_905214175.1 uncultured bacterium | reverse complement strand
GCTACCGCAAGCACAAGCTCTACTGTGCGCAGCGTTCGCAAACCCTCCTTGGCAAGTTTCGCGAGACCACGCTCTATCTCGTTGGCTGCCGCATGTCGGGGGAGAAGGGTGGCCTCTCCAAGGCTCCCAACAAGTTGATTGGCGCCTTGTGCGAGCTTCCCGCATGCATCGCCTACCACACGGTGTTCGGAGGAAAGAAGATCAATGGCTGAGGGTCTCTCTCTCAAGAAGAACATTGCCTGGAACTCCGCAGGCTCCATCGTGCGGCTGGGCTGCAACTACCTCATCACCATCGCCGTTGTTCGTCTTTCCCACGGCTTTGACGCCGCAGGTGCGCTTTCCCTGGCAATGGCAGTCTCCAACCTGGTGGCGCCCTTTGCAGACTTTCGCCTGCGCACGGTCCAGGTGACTGACGTCCGTGGAGAGCATAGCTCTGGCGAGTACGTTGGCCTTCGTCTTCTTACGAGCGCGCTCGCCTTTGTGGTGGGCGTTGTGTATGCCATTCTTACGTGTTCGCTCGACGCTGTTCCGGCGATTGTGGCCTACCTGGTGGCATCGCTCGCGGCGAACTTCATCGAGGGCCTGCACGCCATCGACCAGCGTCACCTCCGCATGGACTACATCGGCCGCTCCTACATGATGCAGGGCGTCTCCAACCTGGCGCTCTTCTCGGCCGTCCTGTGGCTCACGGATTCCCTTGAGCTTGCCTGCGTCTCCATGGCACTGGCGACTCTTGCCATCTGCTTTGTCTACGACATGCCTCGCGCGTCTGGCTTCGAGTCCGTAAGGCCAGTGATTGACCTGCGTTCCGCTGCTCGGACGCTTGCAACGCTTCTGCCGCTGGTAATAGCACAGGTGTGCTCGAGTGCCGTTCTCACTGTGCCCAAGCAGTACCTCGCGGCAAGCGTGAGCACGGCTGCCTTGGGCATCTATTCCTCGGTGGCGTCTCCGGCTGCCGTCGTACAGATGGGTGCCTCCTACATCTACAGCCCCCTCATGGGAGAGTTTGCCCAGCGCTTCAAGGACAACAAGGCCTCGGCACTCAAGCTCTTTAGACGCACCATCCAGGGCATTGTTGGCATCACGGTTGTCTTCTCGGTGCTCATTCTCCTCTTTGGCCAGTGGGTGCTGGGCCTGCTCTATGGCCAAGAGATAGTCGAGTACAGCTACCTGCTTGGCCCGGCAGTACTCTGCACCTTTGTGACCGCCTTTGCCTGGTTCATGAACGACCTACTCCTCTCGCTCAGGGACTACAAGGCGAGCTTCCTCGGAAACGTTGTCGCTACCGCGGTCTCGCTTGTGGTTACCGTTCCTATCGTGGACCTCTTTGGAATGAATGGCGTAAGCTGGGTTGGTGTGGGTTCCTACCTCATGGCGGTCCTCTCGCTCGTGGTGTTCTTCGTGCGCGACTGCAAGAGGCTCGATACAGACAACCAGGCCGCAGGGTCTTCCGCCAAGGAGGACAAGGCAACAACGGAGAAGGACTGATTGACCAGATGAACGACGTCCGGCCTTATCCCAAAGGTTCCCTCGAGCGCTTGCAGGACGCCGAACGTGACATTCTGCGCGTTGTGGATAGGCTTTGCCGCGAGAATGGCATTGACTACTTCATCGACTCAGGTACCTGCCTGGGCGCGGTTCGTCATGGCGGCTTTATCCCCTGGGACGACGACACGGACATTGGCATGTCCTATGAGGACTACCGGCGCTTCCTCGAGATCGCCCCCAAGGCACTGCCTCGCGGCTACTCCCTTGCAACGTGCGAGAACACGCCCGGTCTCACCTCGCTCTGGGTGAAGGTCTTCCTGGACGGCACGCGCTTCATTGACGAGGCCTCCATGGAGGCCGGCTGCGACCAGGCCATCTTCCTCGACGTCTTTCCGTTCTTCCGCGAGGATGCCGACCCTGCGCGCGCCCGCTCGCAAAAGGCAATGTGCCTAAGGCTCCAACGAATGAGCTACCTCCACGGCATCGCTCATCCCAAGATTCCCTCTGACACGTCGTTTAGGGGTCTCAAGGTCACGGCGTGCTCCGTTGCTCATCACACCATTGCGCACGCATGGAAGCCGGAAGAGCTCTCTCGCAAGCTTCTCATGGCAGCCCAACCGGAGGTGCCTTCAGAACGCTGGTTCAATGCGACCTACCCACTCGACGGAGTTCACGAGGCGTCCGAGATCTTTCCCACCAAAGACATTGCCTTTGACGGCATGACCTTGAGGGCGCCGCACGACTGCGATGCGTACCTGTGCACGCTCTATGGCGACTATCACAAGCTGCCGCCCCTGGAGGACCGCTATACGCACTGCCCCCTCGTGCTCGACTTTGGCGACGGTGTCAACGTGATGGGGGAGTAGCCGCTGGGTTCTGGTCGCGAGACTAGCACTGGTTCTCTCTGCTGTCCCCGCGTTCCTTCTTGTCGAGGGCTACCTCCTGAGAGAGCTGCTCGACCTTGTCGGTGAGGCGCGAGACGTCGCAGGCAAGGTTGAAGAGCTTGAGGAGCATCAGTGCGATGACCACGACAAACACGAAGTTGCTTGGCGAGAGGAAACCCAGAAGGCCGGAGAAGAAGTACGCAATCTGAGGGAAGATTGCCAACACCAGCAGCAGCAGAATCACCCCAATACTGACCAGCCGCACGCTGC
>CAJMLD010000232.1 GCA_905214175.1 uncultured bacterium | reverse complement strand
GGGTATCCTCCTAGCCAGCCTCAAAGCAAAGCGCGCCCACAATGGACTCGTAGACGTTCTCGAGGGCAGAGTGCATGCCACGCGCGTGCGTGCCCTTCTCGGACTCGCCCACGATGATGAGCGGGGCAATGCCGAGGTCGCCCGACACCTCCGAGAGCGTCTCACCCGAGACGAGCGATATCTTGAGCCTGGTAAGCGCGCACTCGTCGAGGCTGGGAAAGCGCTCGAAGAGCTCGGTTGCCACGATGGCCCCCAGGATGGAGTCACCTAGGAACTCGAGCCTCTCGTAGGAGGCAGAGACGGGCTTGCCTTCCACCGCCGAGGGATGCGTGATGGCGGACGTTATGAGCCGTTTGTCGGTGAAGTGGTGAGCGCAGATGCGCTCAACCTCACTGACCCTTTCATGCGTGTTCAAAGTGAGAGAGCTCTCCTTACAAGCTTACTGAGCGGCCTCGATGGCGCTCACGGCGTCGCCCACGGTGGCAATCTTCTCGAGGGCCTCGTCGTCGAAGGTGAGGTCGAACTCGTCCTCGAGGGCAGTGACCAGCTCGAGCAGGTCAAAGGAGTCTGCGCCGAGATCCTTGAAGGCGGTCTTCTCGGTGAGCTCCACGTCCGAGGGGACCTCGAGGGTGTCGTTCACAACCGAGATGACCTTCTCGAGAATGGCGTCATGGTCCATGGGTTCCTCCTTGCGGATTGACAATGCCAGTTCGCGCGGGCGAAGGCCTGCGCACACGAGCTTATGGTACCCGTTACTCGGCCTTCTCGCAGGCCTTTGCAATACGTTCGCAGAGCTGTCCGCGGGCGGCGCGGGCGCAGGCCAGAGTTCCGCTGGCCACGGCCTCGGCGCTGGTGCTGCCGTGGCCCTTGACCACGGGCGCGCGCAGGCCGAGAAGAACGGCGCCACCCATCTCGTCACCAGAGAGGTCAGCCGCAACGGACTTGAGTGCGGGCTTGAGCATGAGGGCGCCCAGCCCCGCGCGCTTGGACTCCCCTGCCGCTGCCTTGACGCGAGCCACAATGAACTTTGCCGTGCCCTCGATGGTCTTCAGGGCAACGTTTCCCGTGAAGCCGTCTGTCACGATGACGTCATAGGTGCCGGCGAGAAGGTCCGTGCCCTCGGCGTTGCCCACAAAGCCGCAGTTGGCAGCCGCAAGAGCCTCGTGATAGGACAGGGCAAGCTCGGAGCCCTTTGTGTCCTCGGAGCCATTGCAGAGAAGGGCCACCCTGGGCTCCTCGACGCCAAGGACTACCTGGGCGTACGCACGGCCCATGTGCGCAAACTGCACGATTGCCTCGGGGTGGACGTCGGCGTTGGCGCCGCAGTCGAGAAGGACCGTCTTCTTGCCCGAGATGCCGGGGGCGGCAAGCGTGAGCGCAGGGCGGCGGATGCCCTTGATACGCCCGATGCCAAAGGTCGCGGCGGTAAGCACGGCGCCCGTAGAGCCAGCGGAGAAGAGACCGTCTGCCTGGCCCGCACGTACGGCAGAGGCCGCTCGCACGATGCTTGCGTCCTTCTTCTTGCGCACGGCGGTGGCAGGGTGCTCGTCCATGGCAATGACCTCAGTGGTCACGAGGGCGGCAGCGCGGTCTTGGTCGCGAGCAAAGGGCTCGACCACCGAGACGTCACCGGCCACGAGGACCTTGAGCTCGGGGTCACGGTCCAGGGCCTTGGCAACGCCCTCGAGCAGCACGGAAGGCTCGCGGTCGGAGCCCATGACATCGACGCAGATGGTGGTCATCTATCCTCCAAGATCGCTGGGGCGCTCGCGCGCAGGATTAAAAAAGGAGGCCGACCCCAGAAGGGACCGACCTCCCAGGCCATGTGGCTGGCATGGGGCTACTCGGTAACAACGACCTCGCGGTCCTTGTAGTAGCCGCAGTTGGGGCACACGTGGTGCGGGAGCTTGGGGGCTCCGCAACGCGGGCACACGGAACGGGCCGGAGTGGCGACCTTGCTGTTGGCCGAACGACGGGTGTGCGTGGCTCCACGGCCCTTTTTCTGCTTAGGAACTGCCATCTTGAACCTCTCTTGCTCTTACACCGCGCCCCTCGTGGTGACGCGGGGCAACTTGACCAAAAATCATGCGTAGATGACTATACCACGCAATTGGGAAGATGCGCCAGTTACGGCAATATCTTCACTCTGCGTCCGGCTTTCCGTCCTGGGCGTCCTCTGCGGCGCCGGATGCCTCGCCCTTCTCGCCCTCCTCGCTGTCAAGATCGAGCGAGGCGAGAACCGCGAAGGGGCTCGCCTTGAGGCGCTCCTCCTCGATCTGGCCGGCATGTCCGCAGTCCTCCTCGTTGAGGTTGGCGCCGCAGACCGGGCAGAGCCCCTTGCAATCTGGCTGGCAGAGCACCACGAAGGGCGTCTCCATGACCAAAGACGACAGGAGCGCGCCAGAGAGGTCGATGGTGTTGTCGGCCGAGACGAGCGAGAAGTCAAGCTCGTCATCGTCGTCGTCACCCGTGTCCTCGGGCTCCTCGAAGAGGTAGTACTCGTCCACCTCACCGCTCACGTCGAACTCCGCGGGGCTGAGGCAGCGGTCACAGGTCCCCACCACGTGCGTCGTGAGGATGCCCGTCACGAGGATGCCCTCGCCGGCATTAGTGAGCATGAGGTCGTAGTCGATGCCCGAGGGCAGCGAGAA
>CAJMLD010000231.1 GCA_905214175.1 uncultured bacterium | reverse complement strand
TGCGTCGTGAGTTCATTAGCTGTCGCCGTATTGATGTTCACGCTGCCATTGGACGTCGCTTCCGACCCGCCTGGTGAAACCTCCCCAGAAGACGAGGCAGCCGCCCCTCCTTCGGCGGGGTTCTCCTCCCCTATGGCTGGCACATGTATCTTCTCGCCATCCGAGACAGTTGCGGCGAGATTCAACTTCGAGGTATCGGCACCCTCCGCAAGCCCGCCCGCAGCCGCCACGGCATCGTTTACTCGAAGCGAGTCTCCCACAAGCCGGTAGACTCCCGGATTTGCCACCATGCCGTCAACATGGACCACCACGGTGGGAGGCTCCTGGGGAACGGTGTCGTCTGCGGAGTCAATCTTCTCGTCTTGTGCTGGCGTTTCTGGAGAAGCAGACACCGAGGCAACGGCTCCCTCTCCGCGCTCGATGGAGAAGGAGCCACCCTGCGAACCCAATGCCGCGTGCGTACAGGCAATCGCAACAAGCAGGGCTACGAGCACGACGGCCGCCATCGCAACCTTCGTACCAGGAGAGAAACCAGCTCGTCTCGCGAGCAATCGTGCCTTGCGAGTTATGCGACCGCCAGTCCTTCTGTCTGTCGTTGATGCCTGTGCCATGCCACCACCCCCTATATCGATGATGGGGGCATCTGCAGGGCGGTTTTCCCAGCTATTGAGAAAGTCCGACACGGTGCCGACAGCCTGGTGACACGAATCTGACAGATTTTGTTGTTATCGCAGGGAAAGCCTTAGGCAAGAAAGTGAGGTATAGGTCTCACGTCGCGCCGTTCACGGCATTTGGGCAGGTGCGAATGGTAGGGTTTCTCGGCGCCGGAAAAGGGGCGCTCCAGCGTGTCATCGAGTGTTATCAACATGTAGTGCAGGAAGGAATGGACGCTTCGTCGCACTTCGACCTAGCGCCAATCGCAGAGAATATCGCTTTCTCTGAAACTCTCACGGCGTTTGCCCAGTTGCCGAGAAGCGATTTTGGGAAATAACGATAAACTCCGAGAACGTGAGGGGGTCCCGGCGCGGTGACGTCGCGATGGCAGACGCCACAGGGCGACTTTTGGCAGCGACTGCTGCGGAAACCTTTGCTGTGGCGCCGTTTTGGCGCCACAGAGCGCATTCCCGCAGCGACTCCGTACGAGACCCTCGCTGTGGCGTCAACCCAGCATCAAACCCGGCGCGGCCCCGCCTCGCATCGAGGAGCCTCATGTCACTGCGCGGGTGCGTCATCCCTAGGCGCAAGCGACGAGTGGTGCGCGCGAAGCGGGCCCTTAGGCGCATGGTAGCTCGGGCACTGCGGGAAGTCCTCGTACTCGACGGCATCCACCAGCGCGTTCACCATGGCCTCATGGTCGAAGAGCTCCCAGGCGTCAAGTACCTCGCACATGCGTGCGTGCGTCTCGGGGCGTCGCGGCATGAACAGCGTGCAGCAATCGGGTGCCGTCTGCGACGAGATGTCGTAGGTCCCGAGCTCCTGCGCACGGCGAATGATCTCCTGCTTGTCAGAGCCAATGAGCGGCCGCAATACAGGAATGGTGACCGCCTGGTTCACCGCCGCGATGTTGTCCAGCGTCTGCGACGCCACCTGGCCCAGCGACTCGCCGGTAACGATGGCCTTGGCGCCCTCGAGCTGCGCGATTCTCTCCGACACCTGGTACATGACGCGGCGATACATGATGATCCGCAGGCTCTGCGGCACCACCAGCGAGATCTGCCGCTGGAACTCGCCGAAGGGCACAACGTACATACGACCCACCACGCCCGACGGCGCAAGCGCGTCGACAATGTCGCGGCACAGGTACTCGCTGGTGTCAGACGTCATGGGCCTACCCGAGAAGTGCACGGGAATGCAGGTAGCACCTCGGCGCCCCACCATCCACGTGGCCACCGGCGAGTCAAAGCCGCTCGAGAGGAGCGTCACCACCTTGCCAGCAGTGCCCACGGGAAGCCCGCCTACGCCAGGCATCGATGCCGCGTAAACGAAGGTCGACCCCTGAACCACGTGCACCACCACGGTGACGTCGGGGTCGTGCATCTGCACGAGCTTGTCGGGGAAGGCCTCGCACAACGCGGAGCCCACGATGTGGTTCATATCGATGCTATGCACGGGATACGTGGTAGAGCTGCGACGTGCATGCACCTTGAACGTGGAGAAGTCCCCAGCCTCACGCAACGCGCGGATGGCGGCGGCGTTGTACTCGCCCTCGTCGAGCCCACACTTGTAGGCAAGCGAGACGCGCGCGACACCAGGCACCTTGGCAATGGCGTGCACCATCTCTGGCGTAGCCATGAGATCCTCGGACTCGACCACAATGTATCCGGAGATGCGCTGGATGTTGGAGATGGGAAACGCCTTGAGTGCGCGATGAAGGTTGGTCACGAGTTGGTTCTCGAAGGTCGAGCGATTCTTTCCCTTAAGGCCAATCTCGTGGTAGTGGACCAGGCAAAGTCTCTCGGTCATGGCCTACTGAATGCCCGCGTTCTCGCCGCGAATAGCCTCGTCGAAGTCATCCTGAACAAAGCCCAGGGTGCCGTCAGCGATCTCGTCCATGGCGATGGAGACCGAATCCTTGCCAGACGCGACGGTGGTGATGTCGTCAAAGTCCTGGATGGCCGTCACGCGGAGGTGCTGGCCGCGCAGCATGTTGTTGATGTCGCAGGCGCGCTTGGAC
>CAJMLD010000230.1 GCA_905214175.1 uncultured bacterium | reverse complement strand
GTCCAACCCTCTCGCTGCGAAAAAACAGCCAGGGGCGCACCTACTATCACATCACCACAGCGGGTGGCCACGGCTCTCCGTGGGCACGAAAGGCATTAACATTTGACCGAGACCAGGCCTCCCCGGGTACAGTGGTAAGGGACACTGGCGAGAAGACAGTTGATGCCAGTGCCGAGATGGGAGACGCCAGCGCGACCTCCTTGTAGCGCTGGCGAGCGGAGAAGGCAGGGGAGACATGCCGAGAAGCACCAAGCTCATCCTTTGCGACATCGATGGGACAATTCTGCCCAAGGGCAATCCCCAGGTCTCTCAGAGCACGATACGGGCCTTCCACGCAGCGCTTGATGCCGGCATTGCCATTGGTCCCGCAAGCGGTCGCGGAATCGACTGGATTCCGCCCTTCTTTGGCGGGGATGCTGCTTGCTGCGCCACCTGCCTGGCCACCAATGGCCAGCAGGTCTACCTCGGTGGCAAGCTAGTGCACGAGGAGCGCCAGCCGCACGACGCGCTTGCACGCTTGGCGGCAATGCTTGCGGGCGTACCGCATTCCGGGATGCTCTGCTTTGACGGAGGAACGCCGCTCCTGGTTGCCGGAAGCCGAGAGGACCTTAGGCGCCCCTTTCCCGCTTACGCCGAGAAGTGCGTGCCGGTCGACGCAGTGCCGGATGTGGTGGTCAAGGCCAACGTATTCGTGGACACGGACGAGGCAGGCACGCGAGATCTTATTGCCCGGGCGGCGCGCGAGGTTCCTGAGCTGGACCTCGACTACGCGCATGCAGGCTTCTCCAACGTGATGCCGCACGGCTACAACAAGGGTTCCGGAGCGCGCATGCTGTGCGAGCTTCTCGGCGTTGACACGGACGAGGTCGTGGTCTTTGGCGACGCCGGCAACGACCTGCCGCTCTTCTCGGCGGTTCCCAACTCCGTGGCGGTTGCCAACGCCCAGCCCGAGGCGGCAGCGGCAGCCCGCTGGCACATTGGCCGCTGCGAGGACGATGCCGTTGCTGCTGCGATCGAAGCCCTCGCCGTCGGCGAGTGGCCCTTCTCGTCGTAGGATAGTCCCGGCGCGCTGGGAGACCTCACACGCCGACTTCTGGGATGACCTCATACGACAACCTCAGGGATTACCTCACGCGACAATCTCACACGTGATATTTCTTTTTTGATATTTGGCAGTGAAGCCCCAGTTAAGAGCGCCAGAATATCAATAAAGAAACAACACGTGTGAGGTTTGCCTTCTCAGCGCTGAACGGAATCACACGATGGTCAGTCGCTTGGACGGGCAGCGAGAAGATTCTGCGGTTTGGCAGTCGTGCGGGCGGCCCCTGTGCACTGTCGAGAAGGACTTTTACGGTGCTGTTTTGCCCACATCTGCGTTCTTTATCGGTTTCTGTGAAGTAGGGCCAGTGTTTCCGCAGGTCGCAGAAAACGAAATTCTCAGATACCGATAAGGAATGGAGGAGAGGAGAGAGAGGGGGAAGGGCTACCATGGCTCCAACGTCACAGGAGGCGCCATGGTTGCTGTCATTCTCATCCTAGTAGTCATTCTCGCCCTGGTTGTTGTCTGCGTTGTCCGGGCGGCGACGCTCAAGCCCACGCTGCCGGCTGGCTCACCCATCGACGCGGGCGGCTATCATGCCGGCGACGAGGAGGTCGAGCGCTTCCGTACGCTTCTGCGCATCCCTACCGTCTCGCGTGATGACCCGGCCAAGCTCGATCGCGAGCCCTTCGATCGCTGGGTGCCCGCGCTCCGACGCCTCTACCCGCGTACGTTCCAGACGTTCGAGCTCACGCGCATCGACGAGTACGGCATCCTCATGCGCTGGCCCGGTCGCAGCTCAACGCTGGCGCCCGTGGTCTTGATGGCCCACCACGACGTGGTGCCCACCGATGGCCAGGACTGGACGTATCCGCCCTTCGCCGCCGAGGTCCACGACGGCCAGATCTGGGCGCGCGGGACGCTCGACAATAAGCTCTGCTTCTGCGGCTGCATGGAGGCGTTTGAGCATCTGCTGGCAGAGGGCTACGTTCCGCCGCGCGACATCTGGTTCTTCTCGTCCTGCTGCGAGGAGACCTCGGGTCCCACGGCCGACAATGCTGTGGCCTGGCTGCGCGAGCACAACGTGCATCCCTGCATGGTCCTCGACGAGGGCGGTGCCGTGGCAACGGGCGTGCCTCTGGGCGTGACCGCGCCCATGGCCATGGTGGGCGTCTCCGAGAAGGGCCACGTGGACGTCACCGTAACGGCGCACGGGGCGGGCGGGCACGCGTCAGCCCCATCGAAGAACGATGCCACGCGCCTTCTCGCCCGCGCAACCGAGCGCATCTGCGCAAACCCGGGAAAGCCGCAGGTGGCAGATGCCGTCACGGCGATGCTCCAGGAGCTTGCGGCCCGCGGCAGCTTTGCGTATCGCATCATCTTCGCAAACATGTGGCTTTTCCGGCCGCTGGTGGGGCGCATCCTGGCGGCAGGTGCCGAGACTGGCCCCATGGTCCGCTCGACCTACGCGCTCACGCAGCTCGAGGGGTCACCGGCGAGAAACGTCCTTCCTCCCGTTGCCACGGCAAATCTCAACGTCCGCGTGGCACCCTTCGAAGACGTGAACGCAGCGCTTGCTCGAGCCCGTGCGCAGGTGGCCGAGGAGTGTCGGGCGTCCGGCGCTGCCGCAGATGCCGTGAGCGTTGAGATTGCCG
>CAJMLD010000229.1 GCA_905214175.1 uncultured bacterium | reverse complement strand
AGGTTGGCGCGATAGTTGACCTCGCCGGGAGCAAAGGTGTGCTTGTGGCCGTGGCGGGGGAGAAACGCGACCTTGCGACCCCCGATGGTTCCCACGGTGTAGACGTCGGAGGGCTGGCCCCAGCGCGTGTCAAGGGAGACCTCCTCGTAGTCGCCCTCGAAGAGGCTGTAGAAGCCGGATCCGCCAAAGATACCAATCTCTGCCTGCGGAAGTTCTGCCATGCGTGACTCCTTTCAAATGCGGTGCGTATGCCCTTGTCCATTGTAGGGTGGCTGCCCTGCTCCGTCACGTGATGGGCAGTTGCTGACAATCGATACAAAACGTATATGGATACGTGCATCAAAATGTATTTTACCTATCCAATTGCCATCCCTACCATCAAGACTGAAAGGCGGCGCGCCCCAAGACGTGCTGCAAAGGGACCGCAGCGCGAAGTTGCCGTCCAATCGCATGTCGTTGAGGAGGCACGCAATGATTCTCGGATTGGGAGTTCCCGAGCTTCTCGTCATTCTTTTGGTTGCCCTGATCATCTTTGGGCCCAAGAACCTGCCCAAGCTTGGCTCTGCCATAGGCAAGACCGTCAAGAACGTGCGCGAGGGCATGGAGGAGGGCGATGACGACGTGGCCGTGTCGAAGGCCGAGAAGTCTAGTCCCTCCGAGAACGTCGAGGAGGTCGTCGCCGACCCTGACGACGCCGATGCCGACGTCGAGGTTGCCTCAAGCGCCAAGTAACCCTGGTCCCCATTTCCCCAGACCGGACGGCCTCCTTCCTCCGTCCGGTTGGTTCCTACCCCAGATCGCCGAGAAGAGCCAAGCATCTCTGCGCAAGCGGTGACATGTACCGGTCTGCCTTCCAGACCACCGCCTGCCGAGTTGACAAGCTCTTCTCGGCGATCACCTTAATGAAGCAGTCGCCCGTGTCGGTGACGGGAAGTAGCGTCTCGGGAACGAGAGCAACACCCATCCCTCCTCGCGCCCAGCTGCACGCCGTTCGCTCGTCGTCGACCGTGCAGCTCACCGTGAGCTCGGCCTTGGCCTCCTCGAATGCGGTGCGCACCTGCTCCTCGAGGCAGCGCGCGAGCACTATGGGCACGCCCGAGAGCTGCTCGCAGGTGACTTCCATCTCTGTCCCCACCTCGAGCGTAGGTGGCATGACGGCGAGCATGCGCTCGGTCCTTGCGTAGCGGCAACGCAGTCCGTTGCTCGAGAAAGGCGTGCGCACCACGCCGATGTCAATCACGCCACCCTCGAGCATCTCGAGTATCTGCGGCGTGTCACCCTCGCGTAGCTCGACCGAGACGCTGGGCGCGCCCGCAAGCTCGGCGAGTCTTGTGCCCGGGACCGACCCCACGCATGACGCGTCGACCCCAAGCGTGAGCACGCCCGTCATGCCCTTGCCAACACCCTCGACGTCTCGCTTGGTGGCCTGGGCAAGTGCAAGAATGCGAACGGCGCGCTCGTAGAGGAGCTTGCCGGCGTCCGTGAGCGTGGCCGAGCGCGGCCCTCTGCGCACGAGCGTGGTTCCCAGCTCACGCTCGAGCTGCGCCAGCTCGTAGGAGAGGGGCGGCTGAGAGATGTGCAGACGACGGGCGGCGGCCGTTATCTGGTGTTCCTCAGCGATAGCGACAAAGTACTCGAGCTGTTTGAGGTTCACATGTGCCTCCCACGGCGTTTGGATGCGAGATCCGGGACAATCGTCCGCCCGAACAAATCATACGAGAATTGTATGGCGTCGTTCTAGGACATGCACGTACAAGATGGGTCTGTAGTGGCTCGCCCCTCTCGTGTGGGTAGAATGTGGGCACGATGGCAGTCGGCTGCTTGTGCCGGCACACATGGAGGGTGAGGTCCACATGGCCCGTGACAGCGACAACTACCCAAGCTACGAGGTCCCCGGGGAGGACTTTGACCCAAAGCGCGAGGTTGCAGAGGCAATCGACGCGGGCGAGAAGGCTCTTGCATGCCTCGACCGGGCGTCGAAGTGTCTGGACAGTGCGTCTGGGTGGGGCATGCTCGACATCTTTGGCGGGGGCCTCATCTCTGGCCTGGCGAAGCATCACCGTATTGACGAGGCGCAGGACGCATTGCGAGAGGCGCAGTCTTCCCTCGCAGTGTTCTCGCGCGAGCTCTCGGACGTCCGCGAGTTCTCGGGTCTCAAGGTTGACATCGGTCGCGGGTGGACGTTCGCGGACTTCTTCTTCGATGGCGCCATCTCTGACATTGTGGTGCAGAGCAAGATTGAGGACGCGCGCAGCCGCGTGGACCATGCGCGCGATACCGTACGAAGCGCCCTTTCGCGCCTGGAAAAGCTCCGCTAGCGCGCCTCGCCCGTCGTACAAGGTACTTACGCTGGGCTTACAGCTTGTTCAAACAAGTTGTAGACATTGTGTGAGGTAACCTGGCAGCAACATATCGCTCCTACCTGACGGGTACCGTTCCAATCAGGAACACCGCTAGGAAAGGAGGACTCCATGAAGATCAAGAACCTAAGCAGGCTCCAGAAGAAGGTCCTTGATGCCTGCATGAACGGCTGGTTCATGAGTGGCGAGTACACGGCCACCTTTGACAACCATCGTCGCAGCTTCGAGGCCGACAGTCCCCTCTGGCTCTACCGCGACATCGAGCGCTGGTATGCAAGCCATGCTGCCAACCACGGGGATTCCCACCTGCTCGTCAAGTGCACTAGGGTCGATT
>CAJMLD010000228.1 GCA_905214175.1 uncultured bacterium | reverse complement strand
CTCGGGCGCCACGCGCGGCAGCATGGAGCCCTTCTTCTCCTCCAGGAAGAACTTGCGCATGACGGGATCGAGCCCGGCCGTTGTGCCAGCGATGATTGAGGTCGAGCTGGTGGGGGCAACGGCGAGCAGGTACGCGTTGCGTATCCCGTGTGCGGCCACGCGCTCGGCAAGCGCGCGCCAGTTGGCGGACGTGTAGCCGCGCTTCTCGAAGTACGCGCCGTTCTGCCAGTCGGAACCTGCGAACTTCTCGTACGCTCCGCGCTCCTCCGCCAGCTGGCAGGAGGCCTCGATGGCGTGGCGGTTGATGCGCTCGAAGACGTCGTCGGCAAAGCGCAGGTGCTCCTCGCTCTCCCACATGATGCCGCGCTTGGCCAGCATATGGTGGTAGCCCGAGACGCCCAGACCAACCGAGCGGTAGCGGCGGTTGGTCACCTTGGCGTAGGGGAGGGCGTAGAAGTTGAGGTCGATCACGTTGTCCAGGGCGCGCACAGCCGTCTCTACGGTGCGGGCCAGGTAGGCGTCGTTCTCGACGGGCAGGCGCCCGAGCGAGAGGCTCGCGAGGTTGCACACCACAAAGTCACCGGGGCGCGTGGTGGTCACGACAACGGTGTCGCCGCCTGTGGTCACAACCTCCTGCGACACGCTCTGGATTTCGCTTGTGTTCTGGGCGATTTCGGTGCAGAGGTTGGAGCAGTAGATCACGCCTGCGTGCGGGTTGGGGTTTGCGCGGTTCACGGTGTCGCGCATGAACGCGAACGGCGTTCCCGTCTCGACGGCGCTACGCAGCACCAGGCGCACGATGTCCTTCACGGTGACGGTGCGCTTGGGAATGCGCGGATCGGCGACGCACTCGAGGTAGCGGCGCTCCCATTCCTCGCCGAAGTAGTCCTCCAGCGCGTAGCCCTTCACTGTGAGGATGTCGTGAGGGCACATGAGGTGCCAGGGCTGGTCGAGGTCCTGCTCGGCCATGCGCCAGAACAGGTCCGGGTAGCAGACGGCAGGGAAGACGTCATGCGCCTTCATGCGGTCATCGCCGTTGTTGGTGCGTAGCTGCAGAAACTCCGGTAGGTCGCGGTGCCAGGCGTCCAGGTAGACCGCCACGGCGCCCGCGCGGACACCAAGCTGGTCAACGGCGACGGCAGTGTCGTTGATCACGCGGATCCAGCGCACCACGCCGCCCGCCGCCCCCTCGAATCCGCGGATGCTGCCTCCTTTGGCGCGAACTTTGCCCAGGTACATGCCCATGCCGCCACCAAACTTCGAGACCATGGCAAAGTTGTCCACGCTGCGGTAGATGCCCTCGAGGCTGTCGGGTACGGTGTCGATGAAGCAGCTCGAGAGCTGGTGATGCGGCTTGCGCGCGTTCGACATGGTGGGCGTCGCCATGGTGACCTCGAGCCGGCTGAGCATGTCGTAGAAGCGCCGGACCCAACCCATGCGCGCCTCGCGGCGCTCAAGCAGCGCAAGGTGCAGTGCAATGCCCATGAACATCTCCTGCGGAGACTCCAGGGGCACGTGGTCGTGGCTGCATATGACATATCGCTTGAGCAGCAGGTCAAGGCCAGGGTAGTCGAGAAGTTGGTCGCGCGTGGGGTCAATCCAGGATGCCGCATGGTCAATCTCCTCGCGCGAGTAGTGTTCGAGGATGTAGCTGCCATAGAGACCCTGGTCGGTGAGGTAGCGAATCTTGTCGTAGAGAGAACCCAGGCCGCGGGTCTGTTCCTCCTTGGCAAGGCGGTGCGCTGCGACATAGGAGAGGAGGCGGCCGGCGATGAGTTCCCAATCTGGTGCCTCGGGTGTCGTGAGCTCTACGGCGGCATGTACCAGGGCGTCTTCGCGCTCGGCGACGGCCATGGAGGGCTTGGCGAAGCCCTGGAACTTGGTTGCGAGTGCCGAGGGCGGGTAGACCTCGGGATTAAAGTCGTGGGAGATTTTGGCGAGAACGGCGTCCAGCTCGCGGGTGGCTTTCTGTAGCTCGAGGTTAGACTGGCCTCCTGGTTCCGACAGCGCCAGCGAGCAGATTGCTTGACGCGCGGTACGCAGCTCTGCGCGACGATGCCGGTAGAGGATGTACGCCTTGGCGGCATCGTAGTGGCCGGTCTCCATGAGCGCCCGCTCGACCAGGTCCTGGATCTGCTCCACTTCGGTTGCGCCGGTGACTGCGAGCGCCTCCTCAACGCGTGCGAGCAGCGTTTCGAGGGCGTTCTCGTCGTGTGCGGCTGGGTCAGAGACCTCGGTGAGCGCCTTCTCCATTGCGCGGGTAATCTTGCTTCTGTCGTAGGCCTCAGTACGCCCGTCTCGCTTGGTGACCTGCATGTTGACCCCGTTCTGCGGCGATGTCGCCGCCGTGTTGTGCCTGTTCGTGACGGGCTTAGCGCTGGTCTTGCAAGCGTCGCCCTCGCATGGCCGACTCCTGGTGGCCGGCTCTTCTGAGATATATGCTATCAGAATACTAGCAATATATCCTAGAAGTTGTGGGTCACTTGTTTGAAAACGCAACATCTAGGGGATTGCTGCAAGACTCGCCAACCTATTCAGGTGTTTGGCCTGCAACGCGAAGGCTCCGGCGTGAGCGAGCTCCTCGTCCGGCGGGCATGAACTCCTAGCAATTATGGGTCCGAGGTGCATAAAAGTGCTCTATCGGACGGCGTTTGGCGACTTCCTGCACAAAAACGCGCTATCGGACAGTGCCTCCGAGGAGCAAATATAAAAGTTGAAACTAAAGTTGCA
>CAJMLD010000227.1 GCA_905214175.1 uncultured bacterium | reverse complement strand
AGAGCCCCACGGAGCGATACCTGCCGCTCCTGAGCGACCTTCCGGCGAAGTTTGGCCTGAAGCCAAGCTCGTCCATGGCCTTCTGGACCGCCCGCCTCGTCGACTCGCTCACATTGGGCTGTCCATTGACCACGCGAGAGACCGTCTGCTGAGAGACCCCCGCCCTCTCAGCAACGTCTGCCATCGAGACAAAGTGATACGAGCTGTCGTGGCGAACCGCGCTCATCCCAGGTCCTCTCCTGCACGCATCTGCCCAGTCGGGCCCCACCAGTTACCGTCCGTCGGACAAGCGCGAAAAACCTCGAGACTCTCGCCGCCCAACGTCGCTGAGTACGTTAACATAACTCTGCTTGCATTCGAGCAGCTTTACACAAATTGCTGCTTACTGGGCAATTATCGCACGTGAGAGGAGATCCCCATGGTTAGCTCGGAGATTCTTGGGCGTATGCCGACGGGAGAGCAGGTCCATCTCTTCACAATCAGCACTCCTCGGGCGCGCCTCAGGCTCATGGAATTTGGGGCAGCGTTGCTCTCGCTCGAGGTACCAGACGCCTCGGGTACGGCGGGAGACGTGCTCCTTGGGATGGCGTCTCTCGAGGACTACTTTGACAACCCCGCCTGCCACGGCTCGACTGTGGGACCAATAGCAAACCGCACCGACGGCGCAGAGATGATCATAGGCTCCTCAGCCTGCCACCTTGCGAAAAACGATGGGCCGGAGCAGCGCAACAACCTTCACACCAGCCTTGTCTCGGGCCTCCACAAGCGCGTGTGGCGGGCCGTGGCTGACGAGAAGAGAAACGCCGTGCGCCTCACCTGCCGTCTTGGCGAGGGAGAGCTTGGCCTGCCAGGCAACCGCACCTTCACCTGCCATGTCTCTCTGGTCGACCTCCCAAATGACACCACACAGGTCACGATAACGTACACGTGCACGACCGATGCCCTGACCTTTGTCAACATGACCAACCACAGCTACTTCAACCTCGCTGGTCACGACGCCGGAACGGCCATGGGGACAATCGTGCGCCTTGAGGCAGACGAGTTTCTCCCCATCCGCGAGGACTCAGTCTCGACGGGCGAGATACGTTCCGTCGACGGAACGCCCTTTGACTTCCGCGAGCCAAAGACCCTGGGACGCGACATCGATGGAAGCGACGAGCAGCTACAACGCGCCCGTGGGTATGATCACTGCTTCTGCATTCGCGGCTGGAAGCCGGGCGCCCCACCTCGCCGGGCGCTTGTTGCGAATGACCCCAAAAGCGGCCGCACGCTGGAGATTCGGGTAACCACGTCAGGCGCGCACCTCTACACGGGAAACTGGCTCGACGACGCCCACGCGAAGGGCGGCGGGAGCTACGGAGTGCGTGCTGGCTTTGCCTTCGAGCCCGAGTTCTATCCGGACTGCACGCATCATCTCTCGTGGCCGCAGCCCGTCTGCACGCCGTACCAGCCGTACGCCCAAACCATCGTCTACCAGCTTGGGACCGTCGCTCGGTAGGCAGAAAATGTTGTAAAGGTGAGACGGGCGCTCCCCTCTCATTGCAATGACACGCAACCCGGCATGCCGGGAGGAAGGAGAACACGATGAACGAGACGAGCGCAGACCGCCAGGACGGATTCGATCTGGCACGGCAGCTCTTTTACCAGGAATTTGGCCAGCCGCCCGCAGGAGAGCACCTGCTCAAGGTTCACGCCCCCGGCCGCTCTGAGATTGCAGGCAACCACACCGACCACGAGGGTGGCCATGTCATCGCAGGTGCCCTGGACGTCGCCATTAACGCACTCGCTCGCCCTAACGGCCTGGGCGTTGTGCGCCTGGCAAGCGATGGCTACCCCACCACCGAGGTCCCCCTCGACGTTCTCGATCCACAGGATGCCGAGAAGAACACCACCGCCTCGCTGGTCAGGGGCATGGCGTTCAGGATGGCGCAGGACGGCAGGGTCCCCGCTGGCTTTGACCTTGCCATGACGAGTACCATCCCCGTAGGAGGTGGCCTCTCCTCCTCTGCAGCCGTCGAGGCCGCGCTGGGACGCGCGATGGAGGCCCTTTGGGAGGGGCGCAGTTACGCCGCCCTCGAGATGGCGCGCATGAGCCAGTTTGACGAGAACGTCTACTTTGGGAAGCCCTGCGGCCTCATGGACCAGGCGTCCGTCTGCCTGGGCGGCCTTGCCTTCATCGACTTCGCCGTCCCGGAGGACCCCGTTGCCCGGCGGCTCGAGTTCGACTTCGAGGACCACGGCTATGCGCTCTGCCTGGTAGACGTTGGCTCGAGCCACGCAGACCTCACCGCCGCGTATGCCGCCATGCCGCAAGAGATGCAGGCGGTTGCCGCCGTGTTTGGGAAGAAGCGCCTCTGCGAGGTTGACCAGGACGACTTCGACGCCCATGTGCCAGAGCTGCGGCGCGACCTTGGCGACCGCGCCGTGCTGCGCGCCATCCACTACTGGCGCGAGAACGAGCTGGTCGACAAGCGCTGGGCCGCTCTCAACGCGCCGGACATCGACGCCTTTCTCGCCTGCACGCGCACCTCGGGCGCAAGCTCGGCAATGTTCCTCCAGAACGTCTCGTGTGGCGTGAAGAGCCAGCCGGCCATGGTGGCGCTCGGGCTTGCCGAGCGCGTGCTCGACGGTCGCGGCGCCACGAGGATCCACGGCGGCGGCTTTGGCGGCACCATCCATTGCTTCGTACCTCTCGACCAGGTCGAGGAGTTCTCTGACCGCATGGACGCCTGGCTTGGAGCCGGTTCCTGCAGGCGCTACCTCATCTCTGAC
>CAJMLD010000226.1 GCA_905214175.1 uncultured bacterium | reverse complement strand
AGCAGCTCCTCGACATCGAGGGCGATCATGTACTCCTCGTTGGTGGGGACAACAAGCACCTTCACCTTGGAGTCGGGCGTGGAGATGACGCGCGGGTCATCGGAGCGGACCTCGTTGGCCTTCTCGTCAATCTTGACGCCCAGCCACTCGAGCTCCTTGGCCACGCCCAGACGCATCTCGGCGGAGTTCTCGCCAATGCCTGCGGAGAAGGCCATGGTGTCAAAGCCGTGCATGGACTGAGCCATCTCGGCGATGAGCTGAGAGGTGCGATAGTAGAACATGTCGAGCGCCATCTGGCAGTTCTTGTCGCCCTTCTCGGCACCAGCCTCGATGTCACGGGAGTCGGAAGAGACGCCGGAGAGCGCAAGCAGACCAGACTGCTTGTTCATCATGGTGTCTACCTCGTCGATGGTGTAGCCGCCCTCGCGCACCAGGTAGCAGACAGTGGCGGGGTCGATGGTGCCGCAGCGGGTGCCCATGATGAGGCCGTCGAGCGGCGTGAGGCCCATGGTGGTGTCCATGTCATGGCCGTCCTGGATGGCGGCAAGAGACGCGCCGGAGCCAAGGTGGCAGGAGACGAGCTTGTGCACGTCGCCGTTGAGGAACTGGCTGGTGGTGCGCCAGATGTAGCGGTGAGAAGTGCCGTGCGCGCCGTACTTGCGGATGTGCAGCTTGTCCACGACGTCGCGCGGGAGGGCGTAGCGCCATGCCTTCTCGGGGATGTTGTAGTGGAACGAGGTGTCGGCCACGATCACGTTGCCGATGGAGGGGAACATCTCGCGGCAGATCTGGATGACGTCCGCCTCGGCGTAGTTGTGCAGCGGCGCAAGCGGCGCGACCTCGCGGACCCATCCCAGGGTCTCGTCGGTCACGACCTTCGACTCGGGGAAGTACCAGCCGCCCTGAACGACACGATGGCCAATGCCCTCGATCTTTGCGGTGTCAAAGCCTGCCTCGTCAAGGATCTGGAAGACGTACTTCACGGCAGTCTTGTGGTCGGGCAGGGCCACCTCGAGCTTCTTCTTCTCGCCGCCGCGCTCCTCGTGGCCAACGAATGAGCCGTCGATGCCGATGCGCTCGCAGTTGCCCTTTGCGTAGACCTCGCGGGTCTTGGTGTCGAGCAACTGGTACTTAAGAGACGAGCTGCCGGCGTTGATGACAAGAACGTTCATGAATCTCCTCTCGAAGGGTGCGATGCCCCAAATGCACACGCAACAAGGGCCATGATAGCGCCGCGCGGACCCGTTGCCACCCAAATGGCAGCGAACCCGCGCGGAAGGCGCAGAAAACCCTGTGACGTTTAGGCGACTTTGCCCGAGAAGAGCGTCTTCTCAACCAGGTCGCAGGCTATCTCGATGCAGCGCGGGCAGGGGGTGAGAACAACACCCGTCTCGCGGCCCTTGAGGTCATGGCGCGCCGTGGCACCGGCCTCACGCCCGAACTCCGCCACCATCTGGCGGGAGAGCGCGTAGGTCGAACCCTTGCTCGTGGGGTGTGCGAGGTCACCCGTGCTGTTGACAAGGCCAGCCAGCATGCAAGCGCCTGACAGCGCGCCGCAGGTGCCCTCCATGCCTCCCATGCCAAGTCCCAAGCCCTCGCACGCCCTGAAGAGCGTGGTCTCGTCCATGCCCACCAGGTCTGCATAGGTGCAGACGACGGCCTGCGCACAGTTGTAGCCCCGGGCGTGACGCTCGGCGGCAAGCTCGCTTCTGGGCTCCACGCTACTTCCCCTCCCCTGCAGTGGGATCGAGCTTGCGGCCGCCAAGCACGTGAACGTGCAGGTGGTGCACGGACTGGCCACCGTCGTCGCCGGTATTGGTGATGCAACGGAAACCGGTCTTGTCTATGCCGGTCTGCTCCGTGACGACCTTCACCGCGTACGCGATGGCGGCAAGCGTCTCGGCGGGAACGTTGTCGGTGATGTTCTCGTAGTGCTTCTTGGGAACCACGAGCACGTGAGTGGGCGTGAGCGGGTTGATGTCGGGGAAGGCGACCACAAGGTCGTCCTCGTACAGGAAGTTGGTGGGAATCTCACCGTTGGCAATCTTGCAGAAGAGGCAGTCTGACATTTGTTACTCCTTATCTCGTCCCATGTGTGCGGGATTTTCCTCCCCGGCAATGGAATCCCGTTGCCCGGCAATGGAATCCCATTGCCCGGCAACTCAATCCCGCCGCGGAGCTAGTCGTCCAGGTAGGCCGTGGAGGGCGCCGCAGTGGTATCGGTAACGGGGGCGTCCTCGTCGGTGGCGTCGAGAAGCACGCGCACTTTCTGCTCTGCGTTGGCAAGGCGCTCGCGCAGGCTCTTCAGGAGCTCCACGCCCCTGCTGTAGCGCTCGAGCGACTCCTCGAGCTCAAGGTCGCCCGCCTCGAGCGAGCGCACGATCTGCTCAAGCTCGACGGAGGCCTCCTTGAAGCTGAGGTCCTCTACCTTCCGCGTGTCCTTGGTGGCGTCGTCTGCCATCTTTGTCTCCCTTCCTCGCAGCAAAGCCGCGTGTTCGCTTTGAAATGTGTGCCGAGAAGCCCTATGACGCAGTCTCGCCCACACTGGTCACCATAGCCCCAAGTTCCCCCTGGCCAAGGAGGACGGAAATGCTCTCACCCACTTCCACCTGGGACGCGTTGGAAAGCACGTGCCCCTCGGCGTCGCGGGCAAGGGCGTAGCCACGGCCCAAGACCTTGAGCGGCGAAAGAGCGTCGAGCGTTGCCGCGTGGCGTGCCACGGACGTCTGGTACGGGCGCAAAAGACCCCTGCCCGCAACGGAAAGCCGGTGCGCATCGAGCTC
>CAJMLD010000225.1 GCA_905214175.1 uncultured bacterium | reverse complement strand
CCTACCACGGCAAATCCATCTCGGACGTGCTGGACATGACCGTGAACGAGGCGCTGGCCTTCTTCACCAACATCCCGCGCATCAAGAACAAGCTGCAGACCCTGCATGACGTGGGGCTGGGCTACATCCACCTGGGCCAGAGTGCCACCACGCTTTCCGGCGGGGAGGCTCAGCGCGTGAAGCTGGCCAAGGAGCTCCACCGCCAGCAGACGGGCAAGACCTTCTACATCCTCGACGAGCCCACGACGGGCCTGCACTTCGAGGATGTCCGCCAGCTCATCGACGTGCTCGAGCGCCTGGTGGACGCCGGCAACACCGTCCTTGTCATCGAGCACAACCTCGACGTGATCAAGATGGCCGACCGCGTGCTCGACCTTGGTCCCGAGGGCGGGGACGGCGGCGGCACGGTGGTGGCGTACGGCACGCCCGAGGAGGTTGCCAAGGTCCCCGAGAGCTACACCGGTCGCTACCTTGCCCGCATTCTCGAGCGCGACCGGGCGCGACTTGCTGCCGAGGAGGCCTAAGACATGGCGAAGCGCGAGAAGTTCCAGAAGACCAACGCCATGCGCGAACTCGAGCGCGCGGGCATCTCGTTCACCTATCGCGAGGTGGAGGAGGACGACCTCACGCGTGGGCTGGGGCTCCGCATGGCGCTCGAGGCGGGCGTGGACCCTGACTCGTCGTTCAAGACGCTGGTAACGGTGGCGCCCTCTGGCTCGTACGTGGTGTGCTGCATTCCCGTGGGCGAGGAGCTCGACTTCAAGAAAGCGGCCGCTGCGTCTGGCGAGAAGAGCCTCTCGATGCTTCCCACCAAGGAGCTCGAAGGCCTCACGGGCTACGTGCGCGGGGGCTGCTCGCCTGTGGGCATGAAGAAGCGTTTTCCCACGCTCATAGACGAGACAGCCCAGCTCTTTGACACGATTGGCATCTCGGGCGGCCGGCGAGGACTCTCCCTGCGTCTTGCCCCCGACGACCTCGTGTCGTTCTGCGACGCCACCTACGCCGACATCTGCCGAGAGGAGACCAGGTGAGCGACAATCCCAGCAGGCGCCCGAAGCACATGGCACCGGCGCGCAAGGAGACGGCGACGGCCGAGCCGAAGGCGGCTACGGTCGCCGGTGGCGCCGAGCTGAAGGCGGCAGAGTCTACCGAGAACCAGGTTGGCCGCAATGCCGCCCTCATGAGCTTCCTCGTCATCGTCAGCCGCATCACAGGCTTCTTCCGCACCTGGGGTCAGAGCTTTGCGCTTGGCGCCGGCATGGTGGCAAGCTGCTACTCCGTTGCCAACAACCTTCCCAACCAGCTCTACGAGATCGTTGTGGGTGGCATGCTGGTCACGGCGTTCCTGCCCGTATACATGTCGGTCAAGCAGCGCGAGGGCGAGAAGGGCGCCAGTCGCTACACCTCGAACCTCGTCTCCATCGTTACCCTCCTCATGGGCGCGGTGGCAATTCTCGGCTTCATCTTTGCCGCGCAGCTCGTGTGGACGCAGTCCTTCTCGGCAACCAGTGACTTCGACGCGGACTTTGCCACCTATCTCTTTAGGTTCTTCGTGGTGGAGGTTGTGCTCTACTCGCTCTCGTCGATCTTCTCGGGCGTGCTCAACGCCGAGAGGGACTACTTCTGGAGTAGCGCGAGCTCGATCTTTAACAACTTTGTCATCACGGCGTCGTTCTTGCTCTATGCGGCGCTGGTGAACGTGAACCCCACGCTTGCAACCCTGATCCTGGCCATTGGCAATCCCGCCGGCGTGGCGGTGCAGGTCTTGGTCCAGATGCCGTCGCTGCGCAAGCACGGCATCCGCCTCACGTGGCACATCGACTGGCATGACCCCGCCCTTAAGGACACGCTCTCTATTGGCATCCCGTCGCTGGTTGTCATGATCACGTCGTTTGTGACGACGTCGGTGCAGCAGAGCACGTCGCTTTCCGTCTCGGTCTCCGGCGCGTCGGTCATCTACTACGCACGGCTGTGGTACACACTGCCCTACGCCATTCTCGCCGTCCCCATCACCACGGCCATGTTCACCGAGCTCTCCGACTTGTTTGCACATGAGGACATCGACGGCTTCAAGCGTGGTGTCACCTCGGGCATGAGCCAGATCCTCTTCTTTATGGTGCCGTTTGGCATGTACCTCGTTGCCTTCTCAATGCCTCTGGCGTCGCTTGTTGCGGCGGGCAAGTTCACTGCTGATCAGCTGAGCATGACAGCCGCCTACATCTGCGGACTTGCCTGCGCGCTGCCGCTCTATGGCATTGGCATGTACTTCCAGAAGGTGACCTCGTCCATGCGCCAGATGCGCGTCTACGCGCTGGCAAACGTGGTGGGCGGTGCCGGTCAGGTGGCCGTGCTGCTGCTTCTTGACCCGGCGTGGTTTGGCGAGACGGGCTCCATGTTCGTGATTGCGCTGACGTCCTTTGTCTTCTTCGTGCTGGTTGACATCGTGACCATCGCGAACCTGCGCGGGTCGCTGGGGCGCGTGGGCTTTGGCTCGGTGCTGAGGTCGTTTGTGAAGTCGGTGCTTCTTGGGCTGGCAGGGGTCGCTGCGGGGCTTGCGATTCTTTGGGTGCTCACGGCTGCGCTTGGTAGCTGCGAGGGCCACACGTTTCTCGCGCTGCTGTACTGCGCGGTGGCCGGCATTCCCTCGGTGCTGGTGACGTACGGGCTGGCGGTGCTGTTCAAGGTGCCCGAGGCGCGATTCATCAAGTCTGTTCTCGCGCGCTTCACGCGCCGGCGCGGATGAGACAAAGGGACAGTCCCTTTGTCTCATCACCGCTGTGGCG
>CAJMLD010000224.1 GCA_905214175.1 uncultured bacterium | reverse complement strand
GTGTCGTTCCTCTATAACGTGCTCTCGCAGAAGCGTGACTGGTACGGCGAGAACCGTCGCCGCAATATCAATTGCGAGCTCTATCGCAACCGTGCTCTTGTCGTGCCCGCCGTGCGCTTCGAGCGCGACAAGTATCACTCGTACTCCGACGTTATCGTGTGTGCCGCGCCCAATGCCGTGTTTGCCCGCGCGAACTACCATGTCTCCGATGACGTGCTGCTCACGGCCATGCGCGAGCGCATCGCTTTCGTGATGGCCATTGCCGACCAGCTTGGCTACGACAAGCTGGTGCTGGGCGCGTTTGGCTGCGGCGCCTTTGGCTGGGATGCGGCTACGGTCGCGGAGCTCTTCCGCGCCGAGCTTGCCGGCGGAACGCATGTGGCCTCTAAGGTCACCTTCCCCGTGCCGCGCGGACGCGCCGACGAGAACCTCGAGGTTTTCCAGCATGCGTTTGCTACCTTCCCAGAGAAGAACGATGCCCCGTATCAGAGCCGTGCCGAACTTGCCGCCAAGCGTGCGTCCCAGCGCGCCGCCGAGGAAGAGGACACCGAGGACGAGGACGACTGGCGCAAGTACCTTTAGGGCGGCAATTCCCTGCAATAGCGTCTTTCTACCAGGCCCGGGGTGCACGCATCCCGGGCCTGGCGGTTGTTCGGTCGCGTCGGGGGAGGGTCATACCCGTCCCGAGAAGGTGGCTCTGCACAAAAATCGCGATTGACGGCCCAAATCCGGGATTCAGCTTAGTATCACCTCGCGGGTGCCATTTCGCTACCTGCGGCTCCACAAAAAGTTAGGGTTTTCGTACTCGACGATTCGCCCAAAATGGGCCGTCAACCGCGATTTTTGTGCAGGAGGCTCCCCGTAAACACCTTTACGAAGGTCCCGGAGCCATGCGCGGTGCATCGGAGCGGGGGTTCACATCTGATGATTCGGTTTATCCATCCGAAGAACCATGTGCAGTCGGTGAGCGGTGTCACGTCCACGACGTTCTCGCGCTAGAATAAAGACCCGTAGAAACAGCAGCTTCACTACGGGAAGGCAAACCCACATGACAAAGCACATCTTCGTGACCGGCGGTGTCGTATCCTCCCTTGGCAAGGGCATTACAGCGGCATCTCTTGGACGCCTGCTCAAGGCCCGCGGCTACAAGGTCATGATGCAGAAGGCCGACCCGTACCTCAACGTGGATCCGGGCACCATGAGCCCCTTCCAGCACGGCGAGGTCTTCGTGACCGAGGACGGCAAGGAGACCGACCTCGACCTCGGCCACTACGAGCGTTTCATCGATGAGAACCTCACCCGCGAGTCCAACTTCACCACGGGCCTCATCTACCAGTCGCTTATCCAGCGTGAGCGCGCCGGAGACTTCCTTGGCGGCACCGTGCAGGTCATCCCCCATGTCACCAACGAGATCAAGTCCCGCTTCCTGCGCATCGAGGAGCAGACCCAGGCCGACGTCGTTATCACCGAGCTGGGCGGCACCATCGGTGACATCGAGGGCCAGCCCTTCGTCGAGGCCATGCGCCAGTTCCGCAAGGAGAAGGGTCCCGGCAACACCCTCGTGATCCACGTGAGCCTGGTTCCCTACATCGCTGCCGCTCACGAGGTCAAGACCAAGCCCACGCAGCACTCCGTCAAGGAGCTGCGCTCCATGGGCATCCAGCCCGACTTCATCGTGTGCCGCTCCGATCACGAGGTCGACGCCTCAATCCGTGCAAAGATCGCGCACTTCTGTGACGTGGACGAGGATTGCGTATTCGAGAACTCCGACTGCCCCTCCATCTACGACGTGCCCATGCACCTTGCCAAGCAGGGCTTCGACGAGAAGGTCTGCAAGAAGCTGGGCCTCGAGCCGCGCGAGCGCGACATGAGCGACTGGAACGACTTCACAGACGCCATGCACGTGGCCAACTCCCTGCCCGAGAAGACCCGCATCGCCGTGGTGGGCAAGTACACCCAGCTGCCCGACGCCTACCTTTCGGTCATCGAGGCGCTGCACCACTCCGGCGTCTACTACGACCGCCACGTCGAGATCAAGCTCGTTGACGGCGAGGAGCTCACCGAGGAGAACGTGGACGAGGAGCTCGCCGGCTACGATGGCATTCTGGTTCCCGGCGGCTTTGGCCTGCGCGGCACCGAGGGCAAGATCCTCTCGGCAAATCGTGCTCGTGTGAACAAGGTGCCGTACCTGGGAGTTTGTCTCGGCCTTCAGATGGCGGTGTGCGAGTTTGCCCGTAACGTTGCCGGTCTGCCCGGTGCCATGTCCAGCGAGTTCGAGCCCGAGTGCACCTACCCCGTGATCGACCTCATGCCCGATCAGGAGGACGTTACCGAGAAGGGCGGCACCATGCGCCTCGGCGCCTACCCCTGCAAGGTTGTCCCCGGCACGCTTGCCTCCGAGGCGTACGGCGAGGAGCTCATCTACGAGCGTCACCGTCACCGCTATGAGGTCAACAACGCCTACCGCAAGCAGCTCACCGACGCCGGCATGGTCATCTCGGGCCTCTCGCCTGACAACCGCCTGGTTGAGATGGTCGAGCTTCCCGAGTCCATGCACCCCTGGTTCGTGGCGTCGCAGGCCCACCCCGAGTTCAAGAGCCGTCCCACCAAGCCGGCACCGCTGTTCCGCGAGTTCGTCCGCGCGGCCATCGCCCACCACGAGGGTGTCGACCGTCACGACGTGAACCCCAGGTAGCGGCGGGTCGCAGCGGCCGACCATGGCCACGATGGACCTCTCTCGCGCGCGGCGCGAGCACCTCAACTACCTCTCCATCGCGAGGAACGCAT
>CAJMLD010000223.1 GCA_905214175.1 uncultured bacterium | reverse complement strand
GGTGAAGAAGGCCAGCGCCTCGTTCACGGTCATGTCCAGCACGTCCGAGATGGACTTGCCGTGGTAGGTGACCTCGAGCGTCTCGCGGTTGTAGCGCTTGCCGTGGCAGACCTCGCAGGGCACGTAGACGTCGGGTAGGAAGTTCATTTCGATCTTGATCTGTCCGTCGCCCTTGCACGCTTCGCAACGGCCGCCAGGCACGTTGAACGAGAAGCGACCGGGGCTGTAGCCGCGCGCACGGCTCTCGGGCGTGGAGGCGAAAAGCGCGCGCAGGTCGTCCCAGAGACCGATGTAGGTTGCGGGGTTGGAGCGCGGGGTGCGGCCGATGGGGCTCTGGTCGATGTCGATGACCTTGTCGACGAGCTCTACGCCCTCGAGCTTCTTGTATGGGCCAACCGGCCGCTTGGAGCGATGGACCGCATTGGTGAGCGCCGGCGCCAGCGTGTCGGTGACGAGCGAGCTCTTGCCCGAGCCCGAGACGCCTGTGACCACGGTGAGCGTGCCCAGCTCGACCTTGGCGGTTACGTTCTTGAGGTTGTTCGCGCTAGCGCCCGTAATCTTGATTGCACCGCGTCCGGGCTTGCGGCGCTCCTCCGGAAGACGAATCTGGCGTCGCCCGGTGAGGTACGCGCCGGTGAGGGAATCGGGGCTCGCCTCGATCTGCTGCGGCGTTCCGGCAGCCACCACGTGTCCGCCCAGCTCACCCGCGCCGGGACCCATATCGATCACGTAATCCGCGGCGAGGATGGTGTCCTCGTCGTGCTCGACCACAATCACCGTGTTGCCCATGTCGCGCAGGCTCTTGAGGGTTGCGATGAGGCGATCGTTGTCGCGCTGGTGAAGCCCGATCGACGGCTCGTCCAGGATGTAGAGGACGCCCATGAGTCCGGCGCCAATCTGGGTGGCAAGGCGGATGCGCTGCGCTTCTCCGCCAGAAAGCGTCGCCGCAGCACGGCTGAGCGTGAGGTAGTCGAGGCCCACGTTCACCATGAAGCGCAGGCGCGCCTTGACCTCCTTCACGATGGGGCCGGCGATTGCCTGCTGGCGCTCGGGGATCTCGAGCGCCTCGAAGAACGCCAGGCAGTCACGGCACGAGAGGTCGCAGACCTCGTTGATGTTCTTGTCGCCCACCGTAACGGCCAGGATTTCGGGCTTCAGGCGCGCACCATGGCACGTGGGGCAGGGCACCTCGTGGATGAAGCGCTCGAGGTGCGTTTTCATGGTCTCCGAGGTGGTCTCTTGGTACTTGTCAAAGAGAATCTTGCGCACGCCGGAGTACGTGGTGAACCAGTGCGTGTTGCGGCCGTCGCGGGTACGGTAGTCCACGCGGATCTTGGTGGTGCCCAGACCGTCGAGAAGCGCCTTCTGCACCTTCTTTGGCAAGTCCTTCCAGGGCGTTTGGTCCGAGGAGCCAAGGTGCGCGCAGACGGCGGAGAGAATCTGCGGGTAATAGTTGGAGTGCCCAAAGATTGACCCAAAGACGCCCTCAGCAACGGAAAGCGAAGGGTCATCGATCAGGGCCTCGGCGTCCACGACCTTGCGGAACCCCAGGCCGTCGCAGTCGGGGCAGGCGCCGTAGGGAGCGTTGAACGAGAAGTCGCGTGGCTGCAGGTCGTCGATTGAGTGCCCGTGGATGGGGCAGGCCAGGGCCAGCGAATACTGCAGCAGCTCGCCGGGCATGGCCTCGGGGTCGTCGCGGTCGGGCAGGAGGTAGACGCCCACCTTGCCGGCGGCCAGCTTGGTCGCCTGCTCGATGGCCTCAACAATACGGTTGAGCGAGTTCTCGCGGATCACGATGCGATCCACCACGACCTCGACCGTGTGCTTGAGCTTCTTCTCGAGACGGACCTCGCCGTCGAGCTCGCGCACCTGGCCGTCAATGCGCACACGGCTAAAGCCCTCGCGGCGCAGGTCCTCGAAGAGCTTGGTGTACTCGCCCTTGCGGCCGAGGACCACAGGCGCAAGCACCAGCGCACGACGACCCTGCCCCTGCGCCAGGACCTTGTCGGCAACCTGGTCGGTTGTCTGGCGCTCAATCACGCGTCCGCACTCCGGGCAGTGAGGCACGCCCACGCGCGCAAAGAGTAGGCGCAGGTAGTCATAGATCTCGGTGACAGTGCCCACCGTGGAGCGCGGGTTTCTCGACGTGGTCTTCTGGTCGATGGAGACCGCCGGCGAGAGACCGTCGATGGAGTCAAGGTCGGGCTTGTCCATCTGGCCCAAGAACTGGCGAGCGTAGCTCGAGAGGCTCTCGACGTAGCGACGTTGGCCCTCGGCGTAGATGGTGTCGAAGGCGAGACTCGACTTGCCCGAGCCGGAAAGGCCCGTGATAACCGTGAGCTTGTCGCGCGGGATGCGCACGTCGACGTTCTGTAGGTTGTGCTCGCGGGCACCGCGTATGACTATGGAGTTGGATGCCATGTGAGGTGGCTCCCCTCGTTGTTGCTTGCGTGTCTGGTAGCTGGCTCTGCGGGCAAGCGGTAGATGCCGTTTCTCGCAGACGTTTTTTGTCAGCCTTTGAGTTTAGCTAAGCGGTGCCCCAGAGCGCAGCCGAGACCTTCTCGCACACGTTGCGGCAACAATTCGTACGATTGGGAGAAGGCGCCCCGCTAATCTAGTCTGCGAACCGGGGAAGGCGTCGCCAAACTCTTCTGGCGCTAGCATCCCAGACAGTCGTTCGATGCATAAAAATGCTCTATCGGACGGCCAAAACGGAGCCGCTGCATAAAAAGGCTCTATCGGACGGCCCTTTTGGGGAGCGAACATCAAAACTGAAACTAAGTTTTCATAAATATGAATA
>CAJMLD010000222.1 GCA_905214175.1 uncultured bacterium | reverse complement strand
TGGCACGAGCCGCTTGCCAACCTCTGGATGCACACCGGCATGCTTCGCGTGGACGGCGAGAAGATGTCCAAGAGCCTGGGCAACTTCTACACGCTGAAGGAGGTCCTCGACAAGTATCCTGCGGACGCCGTGCGCCTGCTTATGCTGCAGACCCACTACCGCGCGCCTCTCGACTTCTCCTTCGATCGCCTGGAGGGGGCCGTGGGCACCCTCGAGCGCCTGCGCACGTGCGAGAAGAACCTGCTTTGGGCTGCTAAGAACGGCTCGGGCAGCGAGGAGCTTGACACCACGCTGCTTGCTGCTGTCCGCGAGGCGCGCGAGGAGTTCACGCGCCAGATGGACGACGACTTCAACACCGCCGGAGGCCTTGCCGCGATCTTCTCGCTTGTGACCTCGGCCAACACCTATCTCGCCGACGCCGGTACCGCTGCCGGCGGTGAGGCGGCCAAGTCCGCCGCCGAGTCCCTTGCCGAGCTTGCGGGCGTCATGGGCGTCACGCTTGCCGCCGAGGAGGACGAGCTTCCCGCCGAGCTGGTGGGCCTTGCCGAGAAGTACGCCGACTATCAGGGCAGCTCTGCCGCCGAGGCCGCAGACGCGCTCATCGCTGCGCGTCAGGCAGCGCGCAAGGCGAAGGACTGGGGCACGGCCGATGGCATCCGCGATGCCATCACCGGGCTCGGCCTGGTTCTCGAGGACACCGCCGCGGGCTCGCGCCTGCGCAGGGCGTAGGTGATGAGAATGGCACGAGGCGACGCTCGTCGCGGTTCGGCCCGCAGGGGCCAAGGGCCCTCGCAGACAGGTCGCGGCGGCCAGCGCCGCGGGCGCGACCAGCGCTTGGGTGGCAATGGTGGCCGTCAGGATCAGGGAAACCGCGGGCAGCGCGGTCCTCAGCGATCCGGTCCGCGCCCACAGCGTGCGGCAGGTCGTCAGGACCAGCAGCGTCCTGCGACGCTTGGGTCCGACCTCATCGAGGGTCGCCGCGCTGTCGCCGAGGCACTTGACGCCGGCATTCCCATCCGAACGGCCTACGTTCAGGATGGGGCCGGATCGCCCGAGGGTACCGACAAGACACTCGACACGCTAGTGCGCCGGCTTGCGGACGCTGGCGTGGAGTGCGAGACCGTGCCCCGCTCCCGCCTTGACCGTCTCTCGAGTCACGGTGCTCACCAGGGCATCGTTGTGCGCACCAAGCCCTTCTCGTACGCGACCATCGAGGACGTGATAGCCGCGGCAGGGGAGGGAGACGCCCTGGTCGTTGTGCTTGATCACGTGACCGACGAGGGCAACTTTGGTGCGATCGTGCGCTCCGCGGAGGTTGTGGGCGCTGCCGGCGTTGTCGTGGCCAACGCACGCGCCGCCACCGTTGGACCGGGCGCCTACAAGACCTCCGCCGGAGCGGTGCTGCACCTCCCCATTGCTCAGGTCCCCAACCTTGCGCGTGCGATCGACCAGCTCAAGGAGGCCGGATTCTGGGCCTGTGCCGCTACCGAGCACGCCGAGCAGGACGTGTGGCACGCGCCCGTCTACGGTAGGCTAGCCCTGGTCATGGGTTCCGAGGGGGAGGGCATCTCTCGTCTGGTGCTCGACCATTGCGACTTTGGAGCCAGGCTCCCGCAGCGCGGTCGTGTCGAGTCGCTCAACGTGGCCCAGGCCACTACGGTCATGTGCTACGAGTGGTTGCGTCGCGTGAGCGAGGGGGCGTAAGCGGATGGCTAGGCACACCCGCCTGGCGCTTCTCGTGGTTGACGGCTACAACGTGGTCCACGGGACGCCTCGCTACGCTGCGCTTATCGACGAGCATGCCGGTGCTGGGGCGCTTGCAGATGTGGCGCACCTCTCGCGCGATCCCTATGGTCACGACCCCTTCGACCGGGCACGAGAGGCGCTCGTTGCCGACGTCGCCGCGTACGCGCAGGGTAGCTACGAGCCCGTTGTGGTGTTCGATGCGGCGGGCAACCTCTCAAGCGAGCGGCCCAACTGGAGCACGGCTGGCGTGCGCGTGGTCTTCTCCCGCACGGGGGAGTCTGCGGACACGGTCATCGAGCGTCTGGTCACCGAGGCCCGACATGCCGAGAGGGACGTGCTTCTCGTAACCTCGGACAACACGATCCGCTATACCGTGGGCGGAATTCCCGTGACCGCCGTCTCGAGTGCGCTGCTCGCCCAGAACATGAGCATGGTGAACGCCGGGGTGGAAGAGGCACGCGAGCGGGGCTCGCACACGCATCTGAGCCTGGGGGACAGGCTCGATGCTGAGACGCGCGCCAAGCTGGATAGGCTGCGCGGGCGCCGGTAGGTCGCGAGCGGGCTGCGCCCAATCTTGCCTCGCGCGTGCCAGATTGGCCCAAACACGCTATCATGTCCTCACCGCCGGTATGGCTCAATGGCAGAGCAACGGTTTTGTAAACCGTGGGTTGTGGGTTCGACTCCCTCTACCGGCTCCAGAAACCTTCCGGCCGGAGACAGCTGCCTCCGGCCGATTTTCTTTTTGTAAGCTTCGGGTGCGCATGGGCGAAAAGTGCTGCCAACATGGCCAAATCACTCGGAAAACGAACTGCGGGTACCAATGTCTACCTGCGTGTTTCTACGAATTGTGCGGGAATCGTGGGGTAGATACGCCCGGTACCGTGGAATGCGTTGACAGGATTTTTTCCTCGTCGTATTATTCACTCCGCTGCAGGGGGTTCGCCCCGTGTGGTACTTGAAAACGGAATGGGGATGTGGCACAGCGGCAACTGCGGCGGACTGTAAATCCGCTCCCTCTGGGTTCCTTGGTTCGAGTCCAAGCATCCCCACCATGCCCGTGTAGCTCAGTCGGTAGAGCACTTCGTTGGTAACGAAGAGGTCACCGGTT
>CAJMLD010000221.1 GCA_905214175.1 uncultured bacterium | reverse complement strand
AGAGACCGCCAGGCGCACGGCTGCAGGCGAGCTCTGCGTGACCTTTGGCACCACGGCGCTTCTATCCGACGACATCGTCTTTTTTCGCCTCACCTTTGTGGTCATCGACGAGCAGCACCGCTTTGGCGTGGACCAGCGCGCGTCGCTACGCCGCAAGGGCGCGGGCGCGGACCTTCTCACCATGACAGCAACGCCCATCCCGCGCACCCTGGCGCTCTCGATCTACGGAGACGTGTCGCTCTCGTGCATCCGCAGGCGCCCCAGGGCCACGGCCGGCGTCTCCACGCGCGTCATCACACCCGAGAACCTCGACCTCGCCTACGGCTCTATACGCAATGCCGTTGCGGCCGGCCACCAGGCCTACGTGATCTGCCCCCTGGTAGACGATGCCGACACCGGCGACGGCCTTGGCACCGACCTCGACGACGTCCCCGAATCGCAGCGCAGCAGGAGCACCCACGTGCGCTCGGCGACCTCGACGCTGGCCGAGCTCTCGGAGCGCGTCTTTCCAGACTTTGCCTGCGCGCTGCTTACCGGTCGCATGTCGGCGGTCGAGAAGGACGCGGTCATGGAGGACTTCCGCGCAGGAAAGGTGAACGTGCTGGTCTCCACCACGGTGGTAGAGGTAGGCGTCGACGTGCCAAACGCCACGGTGATGCTCGTGCACGACGCCGACCGATTTGGCCTGGCGACCTTGCACCAGCTGCGCGGCCGCGTGGGCCGCGGCGACTGGCCGGGTGAGGTGTGGCTCTCGTGTGCGGCCAAGCAGGGCACGCCGGCTCGCAAGCGGCTCTCGGCCCTGGAGCATACGGCCGATGGCTTTGAGCTTGCGCGGCTCGACCTCAAGCTGCGTCGCGAGGGCGAGGTCCTGGGGTATCGCCAGCACGGGGGAATCACGCTGCGGGTGAGTGACCTCGCGGCCGACGAGGACCTCGTGGTGGCCGCGCACGAAGATGCACAGGAGATCTTCGCCAAGGATCCCTCACTTTCCAGCCCGGCCTTCCGGCCCATGGCACTGGAGGCCAGGGACCGCTTTGGCGCCTACTTCGAGGAGTTGGACAAGGCATGAGAGTTGTTGGCGGCAAGTGGGGCGGCAGGCCCCTTGAGTCTCCCGAGGGACGCGGCGTCACCCGTCCCACCACGGACCGCAATCGCGAGGCCATGGCGTCCATGATCCTCTCGGCGCGCGGGCTCGACCTTGGGGGCGCCTCCGTGCTTGACGCCTTCGCGGGTTCCGGCGCCATGGGGATTGAGCTCCTCTCGCGTGGTGCCGCACGCTGCACCTTCATCGACCAGGACGCACGTGCGGTGGCGCGGGTTCGCCGCAACCTTGCCCGGGTTGGCGCCGAGCGCGGGGAGTATGCCGTGCTCCGCGGCGATGCCTGCCAGCTTGCCGAGAGGGGCCGCGTTGCCGGGGCTCCTTTTGATGTGGTGTTTCTCGACCCGCCCTATGCCCTTTCGGCGAGCATCGTGAGTGCTATGCTCGAACACCTTATTGAGCATGGCGCGCTGCGCCCGGAGGCGACCGTGGTCTACGAGCGCGCTGCGGAGGCGCCGGGACTTGGCGTCTTGGGTCTTGCCCCCCTGCGCACCAAGCGCTATGGCATCACGTGCGTGGATCTTCTCGAGAAAGGACAGGACGTTGACTAGCGAGCTCTGCACTCACGTGGTGGTGCCCGGCACCTTCGATCCGGTGACCTTGGGCCACATGGACGTGATTCACCGCGCCCGCAAGATCTTTCCGCAGGTCACAGTTGCGGTGGCGGAGTCGCGCCGCAAGCATGGCACGGGCACCGAGTTCACGCTCGAGGAGCGTGTCGACATGCTGAGGGGCGCCCTTCGAAACGACGGCTTGATCGAGGGCGTCGAGGTGGTGCCCTTCTCGGGGCTGCTCGTGGAGTTCTGCAAGGAGCACGGGGCGGGAGGCGTGGTGAAGGGGCTTCGTGCCACGACCGACTTTGAGTACGAACTGCAGCAGGCCGACCTCAACACGTATATGGCGCCAGACCTGGAGTCCATATTTGTCATGTCGAACCCCAAGTATGGCTATGTCTCGTCCTCCATCGTGCGCGAGATTGCTGCGATGGGGGGAAACGTGGACTTCCTCGTTCCGCCAAACGTGGCCAAGCGGCTCCGTGCGCACTATGCGTGAGCTTTGGCTCCCTTGGGGTCTTGCGTCGCTTTTCTGCTACCATCAGATTGATATGCCCCTCGGGCAGCGCGCGGGAACGCCCGAGCAGTGGCCCATATGCGAAAGGAGACCTGGATGCAGCCGGGTGAGGAAATAGAGAGCCTGGTCGACGAGCTCGAGCAGCTAGTGAACGAGGCGAAGTCCCCGCTCACCGGCGGTGGCCAGAAGAAGATCGTCGACGCTCAGGACGTGTACGAGATTCTCGACGAGATTCGCAGGGTCTTCCCGCAGGAGTTCCAGGATGCCCGTCGCATCCTCAAGGAGGAGCAGGAGACGCTCGACCGCGCCCAGCAGCAGGCCGACAGCATCATTGCCGACGCCCAGCAGCAGGCTATGATTCTCGCCGGCGACCAGGAGGTCGTGCGTCTCGCCCAGCAGCAGGCCGACAGCATCAAGGACCAGGCCGCCCAGTACGAGCGCGATACCCGCTACAACGCCGAGGAGTACGCGGATACCGTCCTCGCGCACCTCGAGGAGAACCTCAAGTCGCTCACCAACTCGGTGTCCCGCGTCCGTCAGACGCTCGACGAGAACTCCGGCCCGCGCAACACGTCGAACAACGTTCCCTGGTAAGCGCCATGCAGCCTGTGATTTTTGCGCTTGACGCACGCCTTGGAGAGGCCGGCGACACCCTGCCTTTGAAGGGGCACCTCGACGAGTCCTCCTATACGCTTGGCGAGCGCGAGTTCTCGCTTCCCTCTGGCATCGACTACGACCTCATGCTC
>CAJMLD010000220.1 GCA_905214175.1 uncultured bacterium | reverse complement strand
CGCAACAGTATCCATGAGTCCCTCCCAAGAAGGAAAAGAGTCAAAGCAAACCTAAATTAGAAGTGCGCCCAAGCGACTCCCCAAGGTGCCCACCGAGAAGCTCGACGTGCCGCAGGAGGCCAACCGCGTCGGGCTGCTTGAGGTCTTCGGTAGCGGCCCCGTAAATCTAAGCGAAGGTTTCTGAGCGCACAGCGCGAAGCACCTTCGCGTGATTTCCGGGGCCGCCCCCAGGGGGGGTACTAGAACAGCCCGACGATCTTGCCGTCAGGCGTCACGTCGATCTTCTCGGCGGCCGGCACCTTGGGGAGTCCGGGCATCGTCATGATGTCCCCCGTGAGCGCCACTATGAAGCCGGCACCTGCGGAGACCTTGAGGTTGCGCACCGTGATGCGGAAGCCCTCGGGGGCGCCGAGCTTGTGCTGGTCGTCGGTGAAGGAGTACTGGGTCTTCGCGACGCAGATGGGGAGCTTGCCAAAGCCCTGCTCCTCGAGCTCCTTGAGCTGCTTGGCCGCCTTGGTGGTGTAGTCCACGCCATCGGCGTGATAGATCTTGGTCGCGATGGCGTCGAGCTTGTTGGCGATCGTGTCGTCCACGTCGTAGGCAAACTGGAAGTCATTGGGCTGGTCGCAGAGACGAACGACCTCCTCGGCAAGCGCAAGACCACCCTCGCCGCCCTTTGCCCACACCTCGGAGAGCGCCACGTTCACGCCGAGCTTGTTGCACTCGTCCTCGACGAGCTTGAGCTCGGCCTGGGTGTCCGTGGGGAACGCATTGATCGCAACCACGACCGGAAGCTTGAAGACGTCCTTGATGTTCGAGACGTGGCGGAGCAGGTTGGGCAGACCGGCCTTCACGGCATCGAGGTTCTCCTCGGTAAGCTCGGTCTTGGGAACGCCGCCGTTGTACTTGAGGGCCCGGACGGTAGCCACGAGCACGACGGCGTTGGGGTGCAGGCCGGCGTAGCGGCTCTTGATGTCGA
The DNA here is from genome assembly GCA_905214175.1 of uncultured bacterium. Taxonomy (GTDB): domain Bacteria; phylum Actinomycetota; class Coriobacteriia; order Coriobacteriales; family Atopobiaceae; genus Tractidigestivibacter. The sequence goes on along the minus strand of CAJMLD010000220.1, from coordinate 1,939 downwards.
GGAACTTCTCGGCACCAAGATCGGCTCCGAAGCCCGCCTCGGTGACCACGTAGTCCGCGAGCTTGAGGGCAGTCGTGGTGGCCTCGACGGAATTGCAGCCGTGGGCAATGTTGGCGAAGGGGCCGCCGTGCACGAAGGCGGGATTGCCCTCGAGCGTCTGGACCAGGTTGGGCTTGATGGCATCCTTGAGCAGCGCCGTCATGGCACCCTCGGCGTGGATGTCGTGGACCGTGACGGGCTTGCGGTCATAGGTGTAGGCAATGACCATGCGGCCGAGGCGCGCCTTGAGGTCCATGAGGTCGGTTGCCAGGCAGAAGCATGCCATGACCTCGGAGGCCACGGTGATGTCGAAGCCGTCCTCGCGCGGCATGCCATTTGCGACGCCACCAAGGCCGTCGACGATGCTCCTGAGCTGGCGGTCGTTCATGTCGACGCAGCGCTTCCACACGATGCGGCGCGGGTCGATCCCCAGGGCGTTGCCCTGCTTGATGTGGTTGTCGAGCATTGCGGCGCAGAGGTTGTTGGCCGCGCCGATGGCATGGAAGTCACCCGTGAAATGAAGGTTGATGTCCTCCATGGGGACAACCTGGGCGTATCCGCCGCCGGCGGCACCGCCCTTGATGCCAAACACGGGACCGAGGGAGGGCTCGCGCAGGCAGAGCATGGCGTTCTTGCCCATCTTGCAGAGGGCGTCCTCGAGGCCGACGGATGTGGTGGTCTTGCCCTCGCCGGCAGGCGTGGGGTTGATTGCGGTGACGAGAATGAGCTTGCCCTTCATGGGCGCGTCCGTGAAGGCGTGGATGTCGACCTTCGCCTTGTAGTTGCCGTAGAGCTCGAGCTGCTCGGGACCCAGGCCAGCCTTCTTGGCGACCTCGGTGATTGGCAGCATCCTGGCCTCTTGGGCAATCTCGATGTCGGACTTAGCCATCTCCAGACTTCCTTTCGCTTTATGGCGCTGGTCGACGCCAAAGGTTACCGAGTTTCACGGGACGAACTGACCATGTTCCATTGTGCCGTTCTTGGTCTAACCGTCTTGGCAAGAATCCAACTTGAAACAGGGACACCATCAACACGCGATGGTCGAGAGGCCAATGCGCCATCCATAGTCCGCCCGTCCGGCAGCAGACACCAATTGCCACCCGATGTCAAAACCATGGGGTCCGCCGATAAGGCGGACCCCCTTACTTCGTGCGTCAATAGGAGTCCCTAGAATGAGGTCCAGCCGCCATCGACAGTCAATTGAGCTCCATTTATATACGCGTTGTCATCATCAATGAGGAACAGTATTGCACGCGCGATGTCCTCTGACGTTCCCATCATGTTGTTCCCTGCCGCATCGCAGCCCAAAGACACGCCGCCACGAACGTTATACAGGTCATTGCCCTCTGGATCCATGACGTCGCGATCTGGCCACTTTTCCATGGCGTTCCCCAAAATGCCCGAGATGATTGCGCCCGGATTCACAACGTTAACCTTTAGGTTGCGCCAGTGATATGACCACGCGAGGTTTCGAGCCAGGCCAAGAACCGCATGCTTGGAGGTGACGTATGCAGCGCCGGCAGTCGAGCCATACAGGCCACCAACAGAGCCAACTATCACGACGTTCGCCGCTGGCCCCTCATGGTCAAGCAGCATCGATAGACAGTCACGAACCAGGTAGAAGCAATCGTTGCAGTTCACATCCATGACGTACTGCCAAAGCAAGTCGTCGGTCTTGTGGGCTGGGCACATGAGGTCGAGAACCCCTGCGACGTACAGCAGGCTGTCAATTCGCCCGTACTTTTCGCGAACAGTCGTGACGAGCCTTGACCGGTCCTCGGCACTTGTGACGTCTCCGTAAACCACGTTGAGATTGTCTTTGAATTCTGGCAACTCCTCGTTGATTTCCTCGAGCGTATCGGCCATGTTGTCTCTGTTGTTGTCGAATCCAATCACCGTT
>CAJMLD010000219.1 GCA_905214175.1 uncultured bacterium | reverse complement strand
GCGGAAGGTCCTGGCGCTGGAGGGAAGCTCTACCACGCGTGACTCTGAGGCGGGTACCTCGATGATGCCCAGGACCCCAGTCTCGTCGGGGCCGTTGAGCGTGCAGGCCACAAACAGGCGGCCGTTTCTCAGGTTGGGGAAGGGGTGGCGGGGGTCAACGACCATGGGGGAGATGATGGGCGCAAGCCGCGAGTCGAAGTACTTCGAGAGGGCCGTGCGGTCCTCCGGCGTGTACGCGTCGGGCGTCACGCGCTGAAGGCCGTGGGAGGCAAGCTCACCCTCCACCAGGGAAAGCGCCTCCTGCTGGCGCGCGACGTCTGCCGGCAGGGCGGCAAAGACGTCGTCGAGCTGCTCTGCGGGCGTCCTGTTTGACTTGTTGTCGCGTGGCTGGTTCTTAAGGGAGGCGAGGTCGGAGAGGCCGCCGATGCGGATCATGAACCACTCGTCGAGGTTTGAACCAAAGATGGCGCAGAACTTGAGGCGCTCGAAGAGGGGAACCGTCTCGTCAAACGCCTCGTCGAGCACACGGCAGTCGAAGCGTAGCCAGCTGAGCTCGCGGTTCTGCGTGTAGGAGAAGTCGCGCTTGCGGCGGGCGCCCGTCTCGTCCTTCTCGGTGGCGTCATCGGCAAACGCCGCGGCTGCCTTCTCGAGGGCATTGTCGTGTGCCTTGGCCTTCTTGGACTCCGCATTCTCCGACGGTGCCTTTTGCTGCTCCGACATGGCCATTCCTCCCCGTGCTCGGTTCCGCGCGAATGGATTGATTGTTCTGGACCTGATTCTAGCAGGGCTCAAAATGACGTATCCGGCTCTCATGGGGTATCGTTTAGGAGGTGAGAAGATGCTTACGAAAGCATTACGGAGGATGTGGTGACAACGGGCCTCAACATTTGCTCCGAGATTGGCGAACTTCGCAAGGTCATGCTCCATAGGCCGGGTGACGAGCTGCTCAACCTCTCGCCCGACAACATCGGACGTCTCCTCTTCGATGACATCCCGTTTCTAGAGACCGCCCAGGCTGAGCATGACCGCTTTGCCCAGATGCTGCGCGACGAGGGCGTCGAGGTGCTCTACCTCGATCAACTCGTGGCGGAGGCGCTTGCTGCAAACCCAATGGCGCGCGAGTCGTTCATTCGCGACTACGTGGCCGAGTGCGGCATTGACGGGCCGGGTGTGCGCGAGGCGGTGCGAGAGCGTCTGGAGGCCATTGATGACCCCCGCGAGCTGGTCGAAAAGGCCATCACCGGTGTGCGTGCCGACGAGGTCGACCTTGCCTCGGTGAAGGACGCTTCGCTTGCCGATGTGATGGAGGCGGGTGGGGGAGACGAGAACCCCATCCTCGTGGATCCCATTCCCAACGTGTACTTCACGCGCGACACCTTCTCGGTCATTGGTGCGGGTGTGAGCCTCAACCGCATGCGCTCGGCGACGAGGCGCCGCGAGTCGCTCTTTGGCCGCTACCTCTTCACGTATCACCCCGAGTACGAGCATGTGCCCATCTGGTATGACCCGGCGAGTCCCTACCACATCGAGGGCGGTGACATCCTGGTGCTGAGTGCCAGCGTGATTGGCGTGGGCATCTCCGAGCGCACGCAGCCGGCGGCAATCGACCGGCTTGCCAAGCACCTGCTGTGGAGCGAGGAGTCCCAGGTGCGTGCCGTCTATGCCTTCTCGATTCCGCACAAGCGCTCCTTCATGCACCTCGACACCGTCTTCACGCAGGTTGACGTCGACACCTTCACGGTTCACCCCGGTATTTTGGGAACGCTCAAGGTCTTCTCCATCACGCGTGGGGCGCATGAGGGCGAGGCCCGCATCTCCCAGATGGAGGGGACGCTGGACCAGGTGCTGGCCAGCGCACTGGGGCTTCCTGCCGTTCGTCTTATCAAGTGCGGCGGAGACGACCCCATTGCCGCCGCCCGCGAGCAGTGGAACGACGGCTCAAACACCCTTGCGGTGCGTCCCGGCACGGTGATGGTCTACCAGCGCAATGCCGTCACCAACGACATCCTCTACCACGCCGGCGTGAACCTCCTGGAGATCCCCTCGGCAGAGCTCTCCCGCGGTCGTGGTGGCCCGCACTGCATGAGCATGGCGTTCTGGAGGGATGCCGTGAAGTAGCCGGGCGGCTGTCTTCTCGTCCCAATGTGGGTTTAGACTTTGTCTTGCTGCCTTGCGCAACGGGCACGACACCCTCATCCCGCGTGCGGGAAGAAAGGACCATCCATGGCCGTTAACCTCTCTGGACGCAACTTCCTCAAGCTGCTCGACTTCACGCCTGAGGAGATTCGCTATCTTCTCGACCTCTCTGCAGACCTCAAGGCAAAGAAGCACGCGCACGAGCCGCACCGCTACCTTGAGGGCAAGAACATCGTCCTGCTCTTCGAGAAGACCTCCACCCGCACGCGCTGCAGCTTCGAGGTTGCCGGTCGTGACCTTGGCATGGGCGTTACCTACCTCGACCCCGGCTCGAGCCAGATGGGCAAGAAGGAATCCATCGAGGACACCGCCCGCGTGCTTGGCCGTATGTTCGACGGCATCGAGTACCGCGGCTACGCGCAGTCCATCGTGCAGACGCTCGCAGACTACGCAGGCGTTCCCGTGTGGAATGGCCTTACCACCGAGTTCCATCCCACGCAGATGCTCGCCGACGTCCTCACCATGCGCGAGGAGTTTGGTAACGACCTCTCCGGCCGCAAGCTCACCTTCATGGGCGATGCCGGCAACAACGTGGGCAACTCTCTCATGGTGGTGTGCGCGAAGCTAGGCATCGACTTCTGCGCCTGCGGGCCAGAGAAGCAGATGCCCGCGCCCGAGCTTGTCGAGCAGTGCCGTGCAATCGCGGCAGAGAATGGCTCCACGATCACCCTCACCGAGGACGTGGACGAGGGCGCGCGCAACGCCTCCGTCATCTACACGGACATCTGGGTCTCGATGGGCGAGCCCGACAG
>CAJMLD010000218.1 GCA_905214175.1 uncultured bacterium | reverse complement strand
GAAGCAGGTCATTGGGCCGTGCTCGGTGGGGTCCCTCTCGCTTGACATCCACCCTGGCGACTTTGTGATCTGCGACCAGTTTGTGGACAGGACCAAGGGCCGTGCCGACACGTTCTTCACGCATGACCTGGGGCTGGGCGTACAGCACCTCTCCGCAGCTCACCCCTACTGCGAGACCATGCGCAAGGTCGCCGTCGAGAAGTGCCGTGAGCTGGGCATTCCCGTGCACGACGGCGGGACCGTCGTCACCATCCAGGGGCCGCGCTTCTCGACCACCGCTGAGAGCGAGTGGTTCCAGAAGATGGGCTGGTCGGTGGTGAACATGACGCAGTACCCCGAGGCGTGGCTCGCCCGCGAGCTGGGCATGCACTACGTGAACGTGAGCCTGGTCACCGACTACGACTCCGGCCTGGGCAAGTACGCCGCCGTCACCAACGACGACGTGCTGCGCGTCTTTAACGAGAACCTCCACCTGCTGCGCAAGCTCATCGAGGCCATGGTCCCGGCGCTGCCCGCCACCATCGACGACGACTGCACAGGAAGCGCGACGCTCTTCGATCGCTTGTAGAAGAAGTTGCGCTCGCGCGGTTTTTGCCTTAAGAAGCCCCTCCGGCGACCACTTGACGCCGGAGGGGCTTTGCAACGCACACCCAGTCAAGCGCTCGAGACCAGGCTAGTCCAGCTCGCCCTCCTCCAGAATCTGGAAGCCCGCGCGCTCGATGGCAAAGACCGCCTCGGCCGCCTGCGCCGCATCTGTCACCTTGAGCGCAAAGATCGCGTTGCCGTCCTGGTGAGAGAAGCAATACCCGTACTCCACCGAGATGTCCGCCTCGTCCAGCGTCTCCAGGAGCTCGGCAAGGCCGCCGGGACGGTTGGGCACCGCCACGGCCGTAACCTTAGTGACGCGAGCGCGATAACCGGCCGCGTCAAGCGCCGCCTTGGCCTTGTCCGCCTCGTTGCACACAATGCGCACCAGGCCGTACTCGGGGGTGTCGGCAATCGAGAGCGCACTCATGTTGATGCCCGCGTCTGCGAGGCAGCGGCAGAGCGCCGCCAGACGGCCCTTGTCGTTCTCGAGAAAGACCGAGATCTGCTTAATCATCACTTAATCCCCTTCCTCGTGTCGATGACGCGCTTTGCCTTGCCGGTGCTGCGCGAGATGGACTTGGGCTCGACAATGCGAACCTTGATTCCAACGGAGAGGTCGGTCTTGAGGCGAGCGGAGATCTGACGCTGCAGGGCCTCGATGGCGCCAGTCTGGTCGAAGTCGAAGTCGGGGTTTGCCTCGGCTTTGAGCGTGACCACGTCCAGCGAGCGCTCGTCGGTGCCGACCTCAATCTGGTACCAGCTGGAGACCTGGTCGAAGGTCTTCATAACGTCCTCGATCTGCGATGGGAAGACGTTCACGCCACGGATGATGAGCATGTCGTCGGTGCGGCCGTGTAGGCGGTCGATGCGCTTGTGGGTGCAGCCGCAGGGGCACTCGCCAGGCAGGATGCGCGTGATGTCGCGCGTGCGATAGCGCACGACAGGCGACGCCTCGCGGTCGAGCGTGGTGAGGACGAGCTCGCCCCACTCTCCGTCCGGTAGGCGCTTGCCGGTCGCCGGGTCGATGATCTCGGCAAAGAAATGGTCCTCGGCCAGGTGAAGGCCGTTCTGCTCGAGGCACTCGCAAGCTACGCCCGGGCCCATGGTCTCGGTGAGGCCATAGATGTCGAGAACCTTGTAGTCGAGCTTGCGCTCGAGCTCGGCGCGGAAGTTGTCAGAGAATGGCTCGGCGCCGTGGATGCCCGCCTTGAGATGGAAGTCTTGAGAGGGATCGAGCCCCATCTCCAACGCCGTGTCGGCGATGTGCATGGCATAGCTTGGCGTGCAACAGAGAATCGTGGTGCCCATCTCGCACAGGATGCGAATCTGGCGCTCAGTGTTGCCGGCAGAGGTGGGAATCACCGTTGCTCCCGAGGCAAGGGCGCCGTAGTGGGCACCAAGGCCGCCCGTGAAGAGGCCGTAGCCGTAGGCAACCTGCACCACGTCGTTGGCGCCACCGCCCGCGTAACGGATGCCGCGGGCAAAGCAGTCGGCCCAGAAGTCGAGGTCATGCTGGGTATAGGCACCAAGCGTGGCAACGCCCGTGGTACCGGACGACATGTGGATCTCGCGCACGTCGGAAAGCGGTACGGCGAGCATGCCGTAAGGTGCCGCATCGCGGAGGTCCTGCTTGGTCACAAACGGGGCGTTGGCAAGGTCATCGAGGGAGGCCAGGTGATAGGGGTCAAAGCCCGCCTCGTCGAAGGAGCGCTTGTAGAACGGGACGTGTTCGTAGCAGTTGACCAGCGTGCGGCGCACGCCTTCAAGCTGCATCTCCTCGAGCCTCTCGTGCGGAAGGCGCGTTGCGTCCTCCGCCTCCGCGTTACCGGTGATCGCCGTGCCGTCGTGCTCGTCTGCCATGCCATTCCGCCTTTCGAGCCAATCTGCGCCGACTGAACTCGGCGTGTGCACCCATTGTCACCCAGACGTCGTGCCTGATGGGCCAGGCGTCCGTGAGCGCACTTTATCTCACAGGGGAGCGTCGCCAAGAGGGTGGGCGCGGTAGGCGGACTTGATACAGCGCGCTTGCTATAGGGTGCCTGCAGGCGGAGGAGTTATTGCGCTTCGCCATGCAACGGCGCCGATCCCTGTGCATAAAACTGCCCTATCGGACGGAGAATCCTGAGCCGCTGCATAAAAACGCTCCATCGGACAGTGCCTTCGCGTCGCAGATATCAAACTTTGAACTATATATCCATAATAATGCATACTTCATATTAGATATACGTTTCTATGAAAGTTTAATTTAATATTTGATGTAGCCAGGCAAAATTCTTTTTCCGATGGTGAGTTTTTATGCAGAAAGTAGCTAAGCCCTGTCCGATATCGCCATTTTGTGCAATGAGATGGCGTTTGCGGCCACCA
>CAJMLD010000217.1 GCA_905214175.1 uncultured bacterium | reverse complement strand
CTCACGCCTGACGTAGAATATTCGTCAGGCGTCGAAAGGACTACGCAATGACCCATGCAAGATGCATCATCACAGCCGGATTGGTTCTTGCCCTTGCAACACCCTGCGCGCTCACCGTTGCGCCCACCGTTGCCATGGCAAGCCCCGAGGATGACCTTTCTGCTGCATCTGCGAAACTCGAGTCGCTCGGTTCCACGCTTTCCTCCCTGCAGGATCAGCTCTCCTCAGCTACCTCCGAGCTCGAGCAGACTACCTATAACATCGCAGACACCGAGCAGCAGATCTCTGACACGCAGACACAGCTGGACGAGAAGCGCTCGGAGCTGGGCGCCCGCATGAAGAGCTCGTACAAGTCTGGCTCCTCAAGCGCGCTCGACCTCATCCTCTCATCCGCATCATTCGAGGAGCTTTCCTCCAACATCTACTACCTCGACAAGGTCTCCGAGGCTGATGCCCAGGCCATCTCCGAGGTTCAGACGCTCTCGAACCAGCTCGAGCAGCAGAAGAGCGACCTCGAGCAGCAGCAGGCAGACCAGCAGGCTCAGGTAGACAGCCTCCAGTCTCAGACAACCGACTACCAGAACCAGGTTGCCGAGGCTCAGGAGTACTACGGCTCCCTTAGCGAGGAGGTTCAGGCGCAGCTCGCCGCTGAGGCGGCTGCTGCGGCAGAGTCCCAGGAGGAGAGCTCTGTTACCACGGTTGTCCAGGCCATCCAGACCCAGGAGACCATCAACTCCAACGGTGGCGGTACTACCACGCAGACCGAAACAGCCGCGAGCAGCACCACTACCAACTCTTCCTCTAACACGGGCGCCACATCAAATGGCGGCTCAAGCTCAAGCAATAGCACGAACAATAGCTCGAGCTCCAACAGCAGCTCGCACACAAACAGTGGGTCTAGCAGCTCCAACGTTCCCTCTGGTGGTGGCGTCTCCGCGGCACTCGCACTCGTCGGCCACCCCTACGTGTACGGGGCAGCAGGACCCAACGCGTTCGACTGCTCTGGACTTGTCTGCTATGTGTACGGCTATGCTCGCGGGCGCACCACCTATGACATGATTAGCTCCATCAAGGCAAGTGGTGGCTGGAAGACGAGCCAGGACCAGCTTTCCTACGGTGACCTTGTCTTCGAGTACGGCGGCAGCCACGTGGGAATCTACCTTGGCAATGGTCAGATAGTCCACGCCGCCAACCCGTCCTCGGGCGTTATTGTTGGGCCTATCTACGGCTTCTATGGAGGCGGCTCGTACTAGTCCCTTCACTATTTATGGGGCTTTGTCTGCGCACCCTCGCCATGCGGGGGTGCGTTTTCTTGTACCCGGCCCCCGTATCAATCCACGCGTGCTTTGGAGTAAGCTTGGTAGTACTTGTGGCGGTAAGGGTGCGTTGAGAGTGGTGGTTGGTGCATGACTGAGCGAGCGGCACGCAAGCTCACCGTAGGGCGTCGTCTCTCGCGGCGGTTCCAGGTCAATCTTGTGGGGGAGGGCGCCCTTGCGGGCCTTCTTGGCGGTGGAGTGGTAACGCTCTACCGCCTGGCGCTTTCGCTCGCCGAGAAGGGTCTGCGATCGATCACGGGCGAATTCGCAGGTCACGCCATCCTCATGGCCGCGTGGTTTGCCATTCTCGCCGTTATCCTTGTGGTGGTCTCCAAGCTTCTACTCTGGGAGCCCTACACCCAGGGGAGTGGCATCCCCCAAATCGACGCTGAGGTCATCGGGCGCATCGATATGCCCTGGCACCGAGTAATCGCGGCAAAGTTCGCCGAGGGGACGCTCTGTGCGTTTGCCGGCCTCTCGCTTGGTCGAGAGGGACCGTCCGTCCAGCTCGGAGGCATGTCCGGTAAGGCGGTGGCGAGGGCGCTCAAGCGCGGCAGGGGAGAGGAACGCCTCCTCGTCACCTGTGGGGCGGCGGCCGGCATGTCTGCGGCCTTTCACGCGCCGCTCACGGGGGTCCTCTTTGCCGTTGAGGAGATACACAAGCAGTTCAGCGCGCCTCTCATCATCTCGGTCATGACGGCCTCTGTCGTGTCGGACTTTCTGGTCTCACAGGTGTTGGGTGTGCGTCCGGTGCTCAGCCTCTCCTTTGCTGCAGATCTTCCACACATCGATTACGCACTCGTCGTGGTTCTCGGCCTTGTCTGCGGTGTGCTTGGAGCCCTGCATAACCGCGGCATGTTCTTCGCCCAGCGATGCTATGACAGGATTCAGCATCACCTGCCGTACGCCCGCCTTGCCATCCCGTTTGCGATCGCTGGCCTTGTGGCGTTCACGTTTCCGCAGCTCATGTGTGGTGGCGACGCCATCGTTGAGACCATCCAACAGACGGGTGGCCTTACCTGGTGGACTATCATGGGGCTTCTTCTGGGCAAGTACCTCTTTACGACCGTCAGCTTCGCCTCTGGGGCGCCCGGCGGTACGCTCTTTCCGCTAGTCGCCATGGGCTCACTGGTGGGCGGACTCTTTGGCGTCATTGCCATCAACGCGCTTGGGCTTCCCCAGGCCTACGTGGTGAACTTTGTGGCTCTAGGCGTGGCAGGGTGCTTCTCAGGCGTTGTGCGGGCGCCCGTGACAGCCGTCGTGCTTGTCTTCGAGCTCACCGGGTCGCTCGACTCGCTGCTGTCTGTGTCCATCGTGGCCATCCTTGCCTACGTCACGGCAAACGTGCTACGAGTCGATCCGTTCTACGAGCATCTGCTTGCCAAGCTTCTGGGGGTCACCCCAGATGACCCGATGGTCAACGGAGAAGCCGGCGAGAAGATTGTGCATACCTATACGGTAGGTACGGGCGCCCGTATCGAAGGCATGCTCATCCGTGACATTCCTTGGCCGGATAGCGTGCGCGTGGTGACAGTCGAGCGCGCAGGACAAGAGATTGTGCCTACGGGTAGCACGCGCATCATGGCGCTCGACAACCTGCTCATCATCATGGATACCGACACGGAGAGCGATGCAAG
>CAJMLD010000216.1 GCA_905214175.1 uncultured bacterium | reverse complement strand
TGGTGCAGCGGATAAAGCGCTTGCCGCTCTTCTCGGACTTGTGCGCCACCAGGTCACTGTGACGTCCGGCCGCCTTCCAGGCGGCGCACTCCCCCACCACGATGTCTGGCTCGCGGTTGGTTGGGCACGCAGGGTTGATGCACGTCTCGTACGGACGGTTGCGGAACGGGTGCACCTTCACGCGCGGCGCGCCGCACTCCGGGCACACGCCCGCCTCGCCGTCGATGGGCTCGATGCGACCCTTAGGCAGCGGATACGTCACGTCGCAGTCGGGCCAGCCCATGCAGCCGGCAAAGCTCCCGCGTGTCTTGGCCGAGGTCTTCACAACCAGGTCGCGGCCGCACTTGGGGCACACGCCAATCTTGGCGTCGGCGGTCACGGCGTCGGCGATGGCCTCGGAGAGGTCGTCCTTGTGGTCGATAAGGCCGTCCATCATGCCGGCGAGAAGCGCGCGCGAGTGGTCGACAACCTGCGTCTGCGTGTCAGCGCCCTCGGCAACCTTGGTCATGTCGCCCTCGAGCTCGGCGGTCATCTCGGGCGTGGTGATGCGCGGCGCGTAGCTGGTAAGCGCGTCGATGATGGCCATGCCAAGCTTGCTGGGCTCGGCTGGGTCGTTCTTGAGGTACTTCACGTCATAGAGGCGCTGGATGATCGAGGCGCGCGTGGACTTGGTTCCCAGCCCGCGCTTCTCCATCTCCTGGATGAGCTTGCCCTGGCTGTAGCGCGCGGGCGGCTCGGTCTGCTTGGCATCGAGCGACATGGACGCAACGTCGCACACGTCGCCCTCGTTGAGCTCGGGCAGCTGGTCGTCCTTCTTGAGGCCGTAGGGGTAGATGGCGCGAAATCCCGGCACGGCCAGGACGTTACCCGTGGCAACGAAGGGCTCGCCGGCAACGTCCAGCTCGACCTTGGTGCCAGCAATGGTTGCCGGCCCCATGAGCGTAGCGAGGAAGCGACGTGCAATGAGGTTGTAGAGCTTCCACTCGGCCGGCTGCAGGTTGTCCGGGTTGGCAGCGCCCGTGGGATAGATGGGCGGGTGGTCGGTGGTCTCCTGCTTGCCGCGCGTGGCATGGAGCGTGCCCTGGCCGAGAAGCGCCTTGCACGTGGGCGCAAACTGCGGCACCGAGGAGAGCGTGCGCACGCACTCGCGCAGGTCAAGCGAGGAGGGATAGACGGTGTTGTCCACGCGCGGATAGGAGATGAGGCCGTCCATGTAGAGTGACTCGGCCAAGCGCATGGCGCGCGCGGGCGAGATGCCCTCGGCCGCCGCGGCCGCCTGCATCGACGTGGTGTTAAAGGGCACCGGAGGGTTCACGCGACGAGACTTGCGCGTGACTGTGCGCACGGTGGCGGTCTTCGCGTCGCGCACGTGGCCATAGGCCTTCTCGGCAGCATCATGGTCGGTGAAGCGCGCGGTGACATGCGTGATGCGGAATGGGTCGGAGTCCTCGTGCGTGGCCTCGCCCGTGAGGACCCAGTAGTCCTCGGGCACGAAGGCCATGCGCTCGCGCTCGCGCTCAACCACCAGGGCGAGCGTGGGCGTCTGGACACGGCCGGCCGAGCGGGTGTTGCCCAGGCCGCCAAAGCGGACGCAGGTGAGGTAGCGCGTGAGCACCGCGCCCCAGATGAGGTCGATATGCTGGCGGCTCTCGCCCGCGTCGGCAAGGTCCTGGTCAAGCGCGACCAGGTTGTCGAAGGCGTGGTCGATCTCGGCCTTGGTGAAGGCCGAGTAGCGCGCGCGGGAGACCTTTAGATTGGGGGCAACCGAGAGAATCTGCTTGAGCGCGTCCGAGCCAATGAGCTCGCCCTCGCGGTCGAAGTCCGTGCCAATGATTACGGAGTCGGCCTTCTTGGCGAGGTTCTTGAGCGAGCGGATGATCTCCTTCTCGGCGGGAAGCTTCTCGATGGGAGCCCACACCAGGTACGGCAGGCTCGGGATCTTCCAACCCTTGATGTCCACGCCGTCGGCCAGGAAGGGCTTGCGCTTGGTCGAGAAGGGCGGGCGTGCCAAGCCGTCGGGAACGTCGGCCGGCAGGTGCTCTCCCTCGGCCGTAAGGCCGTACCAACCCTCCTGAGGATCAAACTTGAGCTCGGGAGGAAAGTCCGGCTGCATGATGTGGCCGCGCAGGCCTATGGTCACCCAGTCTTCCCCGCCCTTCCTAAAGCGGTAGATGGGCGTGTTGTAGACCTTGTCCGCCTTGGGCTTGCCAGACTCGGAGAGGAGCCTGGCAATCTGCTGGGCGGCATCGTTCTTCTCGGTGACGACAAGGATCAAAGAACATTACCTCGCTTGCTTCGTGACGGCAGAATTCCCCTAGTTTAAAGCTTGTCGAGCTCCGCGTTCTCGTAGTCCTCGCGGGACCACTTGAGGGCCTTCTTGCCGTCGCGAGCCACAATCACGTAGCGGGCAATGGCCAGGGCGATCTCGTACAGGCCGACAAGCGCGGCAAACATGAGGAGCATGGTCACGGGCGAGGCATCAGGCGTGACCACGGCCGAGAGGATCATGAGGCCAACGTAGATGTAGCGCCACTGGGAGCGGAAGGTCTTGTACGGCACGATGTGCAGGATCGAAAGGTAGAAGATCACGAGCGGCAGCTCGAAGGCTATGCCAAAGCCGATCTCAAGCAGCATGTAGATGTTGAGGTAGTCCTCGGCGTCGGCCATGTTCTGAGCGAACTCGAAGGACTGGTCGAGCAGCCACCCAAACGCGGCAGGCTGGATCACGTAGTAGCAGAAGATCATGCCGATGAAGAACAGGGCGACAAGGGCCGCCACCGTGGGGACAACCCACTTGCGCTCCTTGGGCTTGAGCGCAGGCAGGATGAAGGCCATGATCTCCCAGATGATGATGGGGGTGCAGATGATCATCGAGAAGAACATGGCGACCTTGAAGCGGATGGTGAAGCCGCCGAGCGCGGTGAGAACGTAGAGGTCGCCGCCGCGCATGGCCTCC
>CAJMLD010000215.1 GCA_905214175.1 uncultured bacterium | reverse complement strand
CGCTCGCCTCTGACTCGCTGGGGTTCTCGTGCGCAGACGGCGCATCTTGCTTGCCGGCGCCGATAACGGTGAAGCCGGCGGCTTCGAAGGCTCGCACCGCGTCATCAAGGTCGATGCCCTTGATCGAGCACCCGCGCGGGACGGTCATCACGCGGCCGACCGTGTTGAGCGCGGCCGGCTTGGCAATGTCCGTGAAACCGAGGTCCACCATCACTTGGGTGAACTCGGGGAATTCCTGGGCGAGGTCGTGGACGCTCTTGCTCATGTCAAGTGTCTTGCTCATGGCTACTCCTGGTCTCGTGACCAGGCCGTTTGGCCTGGCGCGCCATGTCGCGGATAGCGAAACCCGCGTATGGCGCCGTTTGTCGAAGTCAGGATACGGGAGTAAGGAGTAGTGAACTGTTGTAGTCACAACTTATATGGCAAATCCACGACACCAGAGCGGTTCTCCAGGCGTTCCGACGGGCTTAGCGCCTGCCCATGCCGCCGTGGTCGCCGGGATGACGCCTGCCCTGTGGTCTGCCCGCTCTGCCTGAGGTTTCCGTCTTCTTTGCGTGAGGGCGCTGCTGTGGGGCGGCCTTGCCGCGACGCCGGCCTGCCTTGGGCTTCTCGGGAGGAATGGGACTCTCACCTGGGCGATTTCCCTTTGGCCCGCGCTGCGCCTGCGCCCCGCGCGGGGAGCGGCTCGCTACGATCTCTGCGGTGCGCGCCATGCGCGCCTCGCGGCGTTCGTCCACGAGCTTCTTGCGCTCCTTCTTGCCGGGCAAACGGTCGGCCGGCGTTCGGTTGGGGTCAAGTACCAGCGGGTTCTCGCCCAGGGGAATGCCCTGGGCGCGCGGGTACACGGGGATGTTCTTGCCCATGAGCTGCTCGATGTCGCGCAGGTCGAACTCCTCCTCGGGCGTCGCGAAGGTGAGCGCCCAGCCAAACTCGCCCGCGCGCCCCGTGCGGCCAATGCGGTGGATGTAGTCCTCGGCGTCCGAGGGAACGTCGAGGTTGACCACGTAGGTCACGTTGGGGATATCGATGCCGCGAGCCAGGACGTCGGTTGCCACCAGCACGCCCACCTCGCCGTCGGCAAAGCGCCTCAGCGCACTGGCGCGCTGGTTCTGGCTGCGGTTGCCGTGAATGGGCGCGCACTCGATGCCGGCTTTGCGCAGTCGGCGGCAGACAGCGTCGGCGCGATGCTTGCCGCGCACAAAGACAATCACGCGCTCTGCGCCCTCGCGGTGCAGGATTTCGATGAGGGCGTCGTTCTTGGCCTCATGCGAGATGGGGAGCACAAACTGCTCGATTGTCTCGGCGGCTGTTCCCTTGTGCGCAATCTCGATGCGCACGGGGTTGTTGACCAGGGACTTTGTGTTGTCCAGGACGTCGTCTGAAAGCGTTGCCGAGAAGAGCAGGGTCTGGCGGGACGCAGGCGTCTTTGACACGATGCGGCGCATGTCGGGCAGGAAGCCCATGTCGAGCATCCGGTCCGCCTCGTCCAGGACGAGTGTCTCTACCTGCGAGAGGTTGCAGTCGCCCGAGTTGATGAGGTCGATGAGGCGCCCCGGCGTGGCAACCACCAGGTCGCATCCCTTGTGGAGCGCGGTGCGCTGCGGCTCGTACGAGACGCCACCCACGAGGACCGTTGCCGTGTGGCCCGTGCGGGCGCAGATGGCGGTCGCCACCTCCTCGATTTGGGCGGCAAGCTCGCGCGTGGGCGTGACCACAAGCATGAGAGGGCCCTGCCCATGGCGTGCGTGGCCAAGGCGGTCGAGCGCGGGGAGCAGGAAGGCGGCCGTCTTGCCGGTGCCTGTCTGCGCGGCGGCCATGACGTCGGTGCCTGCGAGAACAGCGGGAATCGATGCCGCCTGGACCGGCGTTGGGGCTTCGTAGCCCATGTCGCTCACGGCGACGAGGGCGCGATCGGAGAGGCCGAGGTCCTCGAAGCGGGTGGGGAGGTCCTTCTCGGCAGTGATGATGGGTCTGGATGCGGCGGTGCTGCGGCGCTTGGCCATGTGGTGGTGCTCCTAACAACGAGAAAACGTGCGAGGGACTAGCTTACGCGATTCCTCGCGTGCACATCGAGTCACCATCTTCTTGCGCGGGTGGGATGCGAAACCAGCAGGTAGATGCCGCGACAGTTCAGCTGTCGTGTCGCGCGCCGCCGCGCAAGCTATGCTTTCTTGCGTAATGTCTTTGGCCGGACGAGGCTGTGCCCAGGAAGGGAGAGGAACTCATGGAATTTGGCGAGAGGGTCAAGGCCGTGCGCACCAGCGCGGGCCTCACGCAGGAGCAGTTCGCGTCGCGCCTTGGAGTGACGCGGCAGGCGGTCTCCAACTGGGAAAACGGCCGCAACCTGCCCGACATCGAGGTGGTCATCGCCCTGTCCCAGACGTTTGGCGTCTCCCTTGACGAGCTCATCCTGGGAGGAGAAGACATGACACGTGACGCAGGCGAGAAGAACAGCATGGCCAACAAGCTCATCCGTGACGGCAGCGAGGGCAGATGGATGCGCATGAGCCTTGCGATGTCTGTCGTGGGTGCGGCGCTCATCGTGATTGCGACTGTGCTTGCCGTGGTGGCCACAAACTCGGTGAGCTATGTGGACGCAGGTGGCATGCTCCACGAGGACTTCTGGCTCGTGCCCGTGAGCTACGCGTGCGCGGCGGCTGGCGTGCTGGTGCTGCTCGTGAACTTTGTCGCGCAGCTGCGTCGCCGGAAGCGCCTCACGGGGTCATACAGGCCGACGAGGAAGTAAAGCGCACTTACTCTTTTGGTAGGGAGCCCATCGACCGAGACAGTCCCTCTTCGCAGCATTGTAGCCCGACGGACGAGAAAAGCAGCCGAGTCGAATAGTTCGACTCGGCTGCTGCGACTGTACAGAGGTGCTGATTGCCTTAGCGACTAGTTCTGGTCGTGCTTGCGTGTTCGCATCGCAATCCCAGCAATGACGCCCGATGCTCCCCAGGCAATGAACGCAGCAAGTACGTTTGCTGATGC
>CAJMLD010000214.1 GCA_905214175.1 uncultured bacterium | reverse complement strand
ATATGAATATAATTACTAATATATTCATATTCGTGTAATTATAGTTAAACTTTTGATATCGCACTCCAGATGGGACTGTCCGATAGAGCCTTTTTATGCAGCGAGCGCGAAAGCCCTGTCCGATAGAGCGTTTTTGTGCAAAGGGGCGCCCAGCCCAGACCGGCTGACTGATGCCAGGCGACTCCAGAGAGCCTCTCCAACACGAACCCCGCCTTGCAAAAGCAAGGCGGGGCGAAAACGAGCCCAATATCAGAAGTCCGGGAGCAGGTCATGGCCCCGAGGCGCTACGCCTCCTTAGCCTCGGCCTTCTTGTCCTTGGAGTCCGGCATGATCCAGAACTTGAGCAGCGGGAAGCTCACGACGACGGCGGCCAGAGTGTTCACAAAGGAGGCCACGGTGCCGGAGAGGCCCGCATCCCAGCCAAAGGTGCCCTGGCAGAAAGCCGTCACATAGCTCGGAAGGATGAGGTTGACCACCACGATGAGCACGGCGAGGAGCGCATACTTCCAGGCCGCATCCTTGAAGGAGGTGTCAGAGTCGAACACCAAGAACATCTGCACGAAGAAGTTCACAACCTGCGCCAGCACCTCGGCGATGAGGAACGTGACAAAACCGCCCAGATAGTTGGAGCCGGGGGTGGTGTAGTCAAACAGCAGGAACTTGAACGGGCTGTTTAGCTGCATCGCATTGATGAAAATCGCGGTACCCACCCACGTGCACACAAAGCGCGTGATGGTGGAGATGTTCGACAGAACGTTGAACTTGATGAACTGCCAGAGCGTCTTGTGCTCCTCGGTCCAGGTCTTGAAGCTCATCTACTTGCCCCTTCCTTCCCGGCCACACGGCCGATCAACCAACTTCCCCACGCGACCGCACCAACCCACCCGGCGATGCGGCCAACTCGTAAGGACTACTTCCCCGCAGTGTTAAGCGCACTCGTGGTACGCGCATTGCCAACGAGGTTCGCAACAAAGGCGAGAAGAATCGGCACGAGGAACCAGAGGAACCACACCAGGATGAAGCCCTCGCCAGTCGCGAGCTTGACGAGCAGTGCCGGCACGATACCCGCAAGGCCCCACCACTTGATCTCGCGCACGATGGCGTCGACCATGCCCATCGAGACCATGCCGTTAGTCATCTTGGCAAGCGCGCGCAGCGGCATGTTCCAGATGAACAGTACGTTGAGGTTGGGCTTGCCCGAAGCGTCCGCGGCGCGCTTCATGGCAGCAA
The DNA here is from genome assembly GCA_905214175.1 of uncultured bacterium. Classification (GTDB taxonomy): domain Bacteria; phylum Actinomycetota; class Coriobacteriia; order Coriobacteriales; family Atopobiaceae; genus Tractidigestivibacter. The sequence continues at coordinate 1,792 of CAJMLD010000214.1, read as the reverse complement.
GCACCAGCCACACAATCCAGAAGATGGGCGAACGGCCGTGGTTGAGGTCGCAGAAGCACATGTTGCGGTCAATGCGGACCTTGGGGCTGGGGATGGGGTGCCCGAGAAGTGCCGCGAAGTGAGCATCGTCCACGTTCTGGACCCTACCCGTCTCGTAGGGCGAAACGTCCACGTTGGCATAGGGGTTGGCCGCATTGGTGCCCGCGACCTCGACGGTCCCCACAAGCCGAATGTCCTCGCTCGAGGCGCCAATGCGCAGCTCGTAGGTGCCAGCCTCGACCTCCCAAGCGCCGGTAGCCACGTTGAAGTAGCGGAACGCCTTGTCGTCCAGGGCAATGCTCACCTGCTTGCTCTCGTGCGGCGCAAGCTCCACCCGCGCGAAGCCCTTAAGCTCCTGGGCCGCGCGAAACACCTCGTGGTTGGGCTTTGCCACATAGAGCTGGCAGACCTCGGTGCCCGCACGGTCACCGTCGTTGGTAAGCGTGAAGGTCACACCTTCGGACGTCGCCGCAAGGTCGCTGTACGAGAAGTTCGTGTACGAGAGGCCATAGCCAAACGGGTATGCCACCTCGACACCCGCCGTCTGGTAGTAGCGATAGCCCACGTAGATACCCTCGCGGTACTCGGCGCTCATGCCCTGCGCCGGGAAGCGGTCGGCCGTGGGCGTGTCGGCAAGGCGCTTGGGCCAGGTCTCGGTGAGCTTGCCCGAGGGGTTCGCCCGACCGCACACCAAGTCGAGCGCTGCACCAGCGCCGGCCTGCCCACCCAACGCAAGGTAAAGCACCGCGCGGGCATCTGCCACCCAATCCGTCTCGACGGAAGAGCCAGCCGAGAGGAGCACAACCACGTTGGGGTTCACCTGCGCGATGGCGTGCAGGAGCTCAACCTGGTTGTCGTTCAGGCGCATGTTGCGACGGTCCGCGCCCTCGGATTCCGCGATCTCGTCCAGCGCCAGGCACGCAATCACGACATCGGCGTGCTTTGCCAGATCGATGGCCGCGTCACGCTTGGCAGCATCCTCGCCGCCGTGACGGAGGAAGCCCTGCTCGTACCCAACAAGGGTGAGACCGCTCTCCCCCACCAGGTCGAGCACGTTGTCGACCTGCGTGGAGTTGACAGCGGAGGAGCCGGCGCCCTGATAGCGCGGCTCGCGGGCAAAGTCGCCCACGAGGGCAACCTTGGTCCCCGCGGCAAGCGGGAGCAGCGCGCCCTCGTTCTTGAGAAGCACGGCACCCTCGGCGGCTGCCTGGCGCGCAAGCGCGTGGTGGGCGGCCTTGTCAAACTCGCCCGTGGCGCCCTCCACAGCAGGGTGCGTGGAGAGGACCAGCTCAAGCGCATCGTCCACGCATCCGTCCAGCACCTCCTCGGAGAGGCGACCGGAGTGCACGGCGGCCACAAGCTGACGCACGGAGTCCATGCCAGGCGCGGGCATCTCGAAGGTGGAGCCTGCCGCCACGCCGTCAACGTGGTCGTTCGATCCGCCCCAGTCCGTCACCACAGCACCGTCGAAGCCCCACTCGTCGCGCAGGATGTCACGAAGGAGATGACGGTTCTCGTTTGCATAGGTGCCGTTGATCAGGTTGTAGGAGCTCATGATCGACTTGGGGTGGGCCTCACGCACCACGATCTCGAAGGCCGTGAGGTAGTTCTCGCGCAGGGTGCGCTCGTCAAGCACCGAGTTCGACGCCTGGCGGCGGGTCTCCTGGCTGTTGGCCGCAAAGTGCTTGGGGCACGCGGCGACGCCCTTGGACTGAATGCCACGCACGTAGGAGGCAGCCATCTTGCCCGCAAG
>CAJMLD010000213.1 GCA_905214175.1 uncultured bacterium | reverse complement strand
TCCGCCTGGGGGCCGGCAAGGTCACCTGTGTGTACCGCCGCCGCCTGGAGGATATCGTCAAGCGCAAGGGCAGTCTGCGTGAAGCTGATGGGCGCCCAGAGGCTCTCGGGCCAGCACCACACGGTGAGGCCGCTTGTGTCCTCAAGCTCGGGCGCGGGCACGCCCCACTCGATGTTGCCGGTGATGCGGAAGGGCAGAAGCGTCTTGCCCGTGCGGAAGCGCACGCCTGCGGCCTCGAGGATGGCGCGGGCGTCGTCGCGGTCGCGCCAGTTGGAGAACTCGACGGAGAAGGACTGCTGGCCCTTCTCGGCCTCGTGGAGCTGGTGGGCGGGGAGCTTAGCCTCCACCGCGTTGAAGCTTTCGCGGAACTTCTCCTGGATGTAGACCACGGGCGGGACGAGAGACTCGCGTACGGTCTTGGTGACAATGGGCCTCACCTGCGGGTCAACGTCCCACTCGTCCATGAGCTCCTTGAGCTGGGACTCGAAGGCGGGCAGGTCGAAGTACCAGTTGTCAACGGGGCGCAGCTCGGGCGTGGTGCCCGTGAGCGCCGAGACGGGATTGATGAGCTCCTCGGGGTCAAACTGGTGGCCAAGGTCGCACTCGTCGGCGTAGGCCTTCTCGGACTTGCATCCGCGCACCGGGCAGCGGCCGATGACCTGGCGTCCGTTCAGGAACTGGCCTGCCTTGACGTCATAGAACTGGCGGGTGCTCATCTTGTGCAGGAAGCCGCGCTCGTGGAGGCGGCGCAGGACCTCGGCGGTGAGATGGGCGTGGAAGTCGCGCGCCGGCTCGAGACCGGAGCCCGCGAAGAGGTCGAGCGAGATGCCGTAGGCGTCGAGCGCCGCCTTCTGGGCGTCATGATTGGCCTGGACGTAGTCGGTGATCGTGCCCTTGTAACCTTCCTGCTCCACCTTCTTACGGTAGCCCTCCATGATGGGGGAGCCGTAGCAGTCCGTGCCCGAGACAAAGATCACGTTCTTGCTCCCAATGCGGTCGCGCAGGAAGCGCGCGAAGAAGTCCGCGGGCACAAAGACGCCGCCGATGTGGCCAAAGTGCAGGTTCTTGTTGCCGTACGGCATGCCCCCGGTGATGACGGCGCGCGCAGGGAAGCTCGGACGCTCTTGCTCTGGGATGTTCTGAGAATTGTCTGCCATGTGGGACGTGCTCCCTCTTGGTCGTGGTGGTGCAGGTGATGCCTGGTGGCATGTCGCGCATGCCATGGGCCACGTGATTATCCCACAACAGACGTACGTGCGGGCGGACTGGGCACACGCGGGGTGGGTACGTTCAAGGGTGTGGGGGTGCGACTTGGAGCGCTCGCGGCAACGCGGCGGTGCCGTCCGCGGCGCCCCTCCACTCAAGGACGATGCGAAGGACGAGAGGGGCGAGAGGAGGGGCAGCATGTCTGTCGAGAAGATCATCGTTGCCGAGCCACTGCTGTGGGGCGGCACCGGCTTTGCCATGTTTGGCCCCTGGCATCTGCTCTGGCTTTCGATCTGCGCAACTGTCATCGTGCTTCTCGTTCATGGTTATCGAAGCCTTCCTGCCAATGACTCCTGGCGCGGCGGAAGACGCTGGCTCGTCCTTGTCGCTTCCGTCGTTCCCAACGCGCTGCTGCTGTGGGGCGACGTACTCAAGGTGCAGACGGGGACCTTCTCGCCAAACTGGTGGCCGCTCCACCTGTGCAACATCGCCGAATACGTCTGCCTCTGGCATGCGCTTGCCCCGTCGCGCGTGACTCGCGAGCTGCTGCTGTGCTTCGGGCTCACCGGCGGGCTCCTCGCCATGATCTTCCCCGGCTGGACGTACTGTCCGCCGTACACGCTGCCCTGCATCAGCGGCTTTCTGGAGCACGCGTTTATCTTCTCTGTGTCGCTCATGGCGCTCGACGACCCGCGGAAGGCGCCAAGGTGGCGTGACGCGTGGATCTCGCTTGTCGCGGCCGTTCTCTACCTGGCATTCTTCAGGTGGTTCAACGGGATGTTCGACACAAACTTCGGCTTTGTGACAACCCCGGCCGTGGGCTCGCCGCTCGAGTGGTGGGAGCGCACCTTCGGCAACCCCGGATACCTCGTGCCGTACCTAGGCGCGTTTGTCCTGGCGGTGGTGCTCTTGCACGCCTGGCAGGCAGCGCGCCGACGCAGCGCGGAAGGGAGGAAACCGTGAGAAGCGTCGCCCACCTTGACATCCTGGGAGAGACGCCGCTTGCGCGACGCATGGTCATGCTCTCGGTGGTGCTTCTCGCCGTGTGCTGCGCGGGAACCTTTGTCTTGGTGATAACGCGTGGATGGGACACTGGCCTCGGCGCGTGGATGGCCGCATACGCCGTGGCGACGGTCGCGGCGCTGCCCGTACACGAGCTTGTCCACGCAGCGGCGTTTCTGCTGCTGGGGCGGGGATCTGTGCGGATACGCTTTGGGTACGAGACGGGAATGCTCTACACCAGGGCGGAGGGCGAGCCGCTTACGCGCGGGCGGTTTGTGGCGGTGCTGCTGGCGCCTTCGGTGGCTGTCACCGCGGCGCTTGTTGTGGTGGGAGATCTGCTCGCCGGGCCGGCGCTTGCCTGGGCGCTCGCGTGGACGCACCTTTCGGGGTGTGCCGGCGACCTGGTCATGGTTGTAGGGATTGCCCGTACGCCCGGCTGCACGCACGTGCGCGACACCGACACCGGGGTAGAGCTTCTCGCCGATGACGGCGGGGACGTGTGCTGACGGGAGCGGGCCTTTCGGCGAGAATCCGCGACTTCTTGGGATGCCGCGGAGACACGCGAACGAGCCTACGGCTCCGAGTCTCCTTACGTTCTCTTTGCGTACTTCTCGCCATGAGCTTGTCTTGGCTGCACTATCGTAAGCGAGGCAAACAAAAGGGCAGAACGCGGGGACCGGGATGATACGAGCCAATTTCCACACGCACACGACCCTCTGCGACGGCAAGAACACGCCGCAGGAGATGGCCGAGGCAGCCTTCGACGCGGGGCTTCTCGCCCTTGGCTTCTCGGGCCACATGGACCAGGACGTCCACATGGACTGGGA
>CAJMLD010000212.1 GCA_905214175.1 uncultured bacterium | reverse complement strand
GCGAAGAGCGTTGCTGCCTAGGCTAGCCCCTTGTCACACAAACTACCGAAGCCTCGAATAATCCTCGATGAACAATCAAAGCCAGCACATCGGCGCAAATAGAGGGTTCCATAAGCGTTTGCTCTGCTATACTCTATGAGTTGACCTCGCCGTGTCTGGTGCGGAACCCCCACTTCCCACCTACCTAGTTCTTAAGAGGCCTCTAGGAACAAGATTTTCGAAAGGATCCGCACCGTGGCAAACATCAAGTCTCAGAAGAAGCGCATCATCACCGCCGAGAAGGCCCGCATGCGCAACAGGGCAGTCCGCTCCGAGCTGAAGACCTACGTCAAGAAGGTTCACGCCGCCGTCGAGGCCGGCGACGCCGATGCCGCCCAGGCTGCCGCTAACGCCGCTTGCCGCAAGCTCGATAGGGCTGCCGCCAAGGGCATCATCCACAAGAACCAGGCCGCCGACCGCAAGTCTGGCGTCCAGAAGCTCGTCAACTCGATGAAGTAGCGTTGCTTCTCTGAGATGCACGTAACTTTGGGAGCCCGGCGCATGCTGGGCTCTTTTTTGTTTGAGAAGAACGGGGTGTATGGCCAGACAGTAGGTTTGTTATCTACCGGCCCCGCAGATGGTCGTAATGAGCGAGAGAAACGCAGAGTCAGCGTCTCCCGAACCCTTGAGGGCACGCTCGCAGGCGTCGCAGGCCGCAAGGTCACGCTCGAGCTCCCCCGGTGCAAAGCGACGAGCCCAACGCACGTAGTTCCTCACCTGCCAGTCCTGCTTGCCCAGCGCCCGAGCGACTCCCGCACCCTCGCCCCTGGCATCAAGCGAGCGCGCGCAGATGAGCTCGCGGATCCGGATGGTCACGAGCGTGAGAAGGCCCACTTGCGATGAGCCTCGAAGCAACGCATAGAGCTCTAGCGAGCGGCAAGCGTCCTTCTCGCTCAGGCGGTCGAGGAACTCCCAGGGCTTGACCTCTGCGACGCGCGCCACGTTCCCCTCGACGTCCGCGCGGGTCACCTGGCCCTGCCCGCCCTTGAGCGCGGAGAGCGTACGAAGCTGGGTGTCGAGCATGGTGGTCGACTCCCCCACGCGGTCCACGAGCGCCCGAGCGGCGTCTTGGTCGATGGCGAGACCGTGCGAGCGCGCGAGCTTCTGCACGTAGCCCGGGAGGTCCCTTCTCGTGGCCGGCGTGCAGTCGATGACCGCCTTGGGTCCCACTTTCGCAACCGCCTTGTACAGGCGCGTTGACTTTGCCAACGTGGTTGCCGAGAGAAGCAGCGTACATGCGGGGTTGGGGTCTTTCAGGTATGCGACAAGCGCCTCCGAGACTTGCTTGGGGAGCTTGTCGGCAGGATCGATGATTACGATGCGAGGCGAGTTGCCCACAGGCATTGTGTTGAGAGACGAAACCACGGCAGTGGGATCCGTATCTGCCGTGGGGGCAATCTCGTCGAGGTTGAATGCAGCCAGCCCCTCGTCCAGATAGCCCTTGAGGCGCGTGATTGCGCTCTTTCGCTTGAGCTCGTCTGCCCCAACCACCAAGTATGCCGGCAGCAGCTTTGCCGTCTTTGCCATGCATTCCCTCCATCGTCTTGACCTCCCTACTTTGCCACAAACCAGGCTTCATCACAGGCCAGATGCCATAGCTGCCGCGTCCCTCCTTACCGCGCGCTCTGTCGAGACCGTAGGGCCCCTGGCGCCAGGCCAGACCGTAACGGTTCCCACGTCCTTGGTGCAGAGAAAGAACGAGCCCACCCCTTCAAGTGCCTCAACGCACTCCTCACGCGGGTGGCCATACCTGTTGCCCTCGCCTGCGCTCGCGACGGAAACCTCAGGGTCGAGAAGCGCCGCCTGTACCGGGGTGAGAGAAATCTCGGATCCGTGGTGACCCACCTTGAGAAAGTCGATGTCCCCAACGTCGCCTCTCGCCTGGCAGGCGCCCATCTCGTCCTTCTCGGCATCTCCTGTGAGGAGACCGGTGAGCTTATTGCCTCCATGCTCGTAGGTGAGGGCAAGCACCAGCGAGTCGGCGTTCTCGGCGCCGTCGACCGTGGCATCGGGCGAGACCACGCGCAGCGAGAACGCACCCACATGGAGGGTATCCCCGTAGGACACCTCCTCCGCCGCATGGCCCGAGAGCCGCCCGATACTCCCTGAGAGGTCCTTGGGAATTTGGCCCGCAACGCCCTCGGCCACAAAGACTCGGTCGCAACCCAGGCGTCCCACAAGATCATCCACGCCACCAACATGATCATCGTGGAGGTGCGTGAGAACGATTGCGTCCAGGTGGATAATGCCCTGCTGCGCAAGCGCCTGCGAGACCGCGGCGTCGGGCCCCGTGTCCACGAGCACGGCCGAGCTGCCGTCCGCCACAAGGATGGCATCCCCCTGCCCCACATCCAGCACGCATACCCTTGCGGGCTGCAGCAGACGCAGGCCAAGCAAGGTGAGAGCCAATGCGCCTGCCAGCGCCGTAACGCCACACACAAGGTGGCGGCGACGGGGAACCGGCCAGAGCCCGTAGAGAGCGACGCTGGTGGCAACGAGGGCCACAAGCATGGGGGCAGCGTTTGCCTCCATGGGCAGGCACGCTAGAGGAAGGCTCGCTAGAGCGGAGAGCGCACCGCAGAACCCCTGCGAGACCGTCGTCGCCACAGTGAGAACCGGAGCCTGCAGTGCGGTCAAGGGCGTAAGCACAGCCGCGACCAGTCCCAGAGAGACAAGGGCCGTGAAGAGAGGGGCTAGCATAAGGTTCGCCAGCGGCGCGACGAGCGATACCTCACCAAAGGCGGGGACGGTCAATGGCAACGTGAAGAGCTGGGCGACAAGGGAGACTCCCAGGGCCTCACAAGCCGTTGAGCGCAGGCGCCCAAGGGCGTGCGTTACTGTCGTCGAGCATCTGCCAAAGCGCCTCAACCCGCTCGTGAGCACGTCGAGAGCGTGGCTCGCGTAGCCTCCAAAGAGACAGATCCCAACTACCGAGGCGACCGAAAGAAGAAATCCCAGCTGGCCAGAGACAAAGGGGTCGAGAAGTGCCATGGCAAGGGCCGCCGCACATGTGGAGGAGAGCGCATGCGACCTTCTCCCTATAAGCAATCCGCCAAACGAAACGCAGCGCATGATGCCCGCCCGCACGGCAGACGC
>CAJMLD010000211.1 GCA_905214175.1 uncultured bacterium | reverse complement strand
CCGACCAGTACTCGCCGGACTTCGAAGAGGCCTACAACAAGGACCCGGACGCCCACCGCATTATCGACGCAGCCATGGCCATCGAGGGCTTCATGCGCGGCGAGGGCGTCCACGCCTGTGCGACGCTCATCGCCCCCACGCCCGTGACCGACCACGTGCCCACTAAGCTCGACACAAAGGGCAACGTCACCATCACCCAGTACGAGGGCCACTCGGTCGCGGACATGGGTCTCCTCAAGATGGACTTCCTGGGCCTGCGTACGCTCACGGTCATCAACAAGGCGCTGGCCAACATCCGTCACTCTTATCCCAACGCCTCTGACATCGATCGCATGCCTGAGGCGGTCAAGGCCTGCATCAAGCCTGGCGCCACGTGCGTGGACATCGATGTGGACAAGGTCGACTTCTCTGATCCCAAGATCTACGAGCTTCTCGGCAAGGGCCACACGGCCGGCGTCTTCCAGGTCGAGTCCGCGGGCATGACCGCCACCATTAAGAACATGCAGCCTAACGCCTACAAGCAGATTGTCGCTCTCATCGCCCTGTACCGACCGGGCCCCCTGGGCGCCGGCATGGTCGACAGCTACATCAAGCGCATGCACGGCCAGGAGAAGATCTCGTACTATGACGACCGCCTGAAGCCGATCCTGGAGGAGACCTACGGCACCATGGTCTACCAGGAGCAGGTCATGCAGATCTCGATGAAGATGTCGGGGTTCACGGCCGGCGAGTCCGACTCGCGCATGCGCAAGCCGGTGGCAAAGAAGAAGATCAAGATGCTCACCGACCAGGTCTTCCACTGGGAGGGCAACGGCGCGGACGAGACGATCTACGACCACTGGATGAACGGCGCCGTCTCAAACGGCTACAAGCGCGAGGTCGCGCAGGAGATTTGGGAGAACGTCCTCGAGTTCGCTTCCTACGCATTCAACAAGTCGCACTCCGCCGGCTACGCCATCCTCGTCATGCAGACCGCGTGGCTCAAGGCGTACTTCCCGCGCGAGTACATGGCCTCGGTCCTCACCTCCTACATGGGCAAGACCGACAAGATCGTGCACTATGTCACGAGCTGCCGTCGAGAGGGCATCCAGGTCCTGCCGCCCGACATCAACGAGTCGGGCAAGGACTTCACGGCAACGGCCGAGGGCGTGCGCTTTGGCTTTGCCGGCATCCGCGGCGTGGGCGAGGGAGTGGGCGAGTGCATCATGGCCGAGCGAGACGCCCACGGCCCCTTCAAGAACCTCCACGACTTCTGCGAACGCGTGGATGGCTCGCAGGCCAACCGACGCGTGGTCGAGTCCCTCATCAAGGCAGGCGCATTCGACTCCACGGGATACACCCGCATGCAGCTCATGCACTTTGTCGACAAGAACAACCCCGAGAACATCATCGACGCCGCGGCGCGCCGCCAGAAGGAGCGCGCGGTGGGGCAGTTCTCGATGTTTGACATGTTTGGCGACGTGGAGGGCTCGGGCTTCCAGGACGAGGTCCCCGCGCCGGACGGCGTGGAGTGGGACCGTCACATCAAGCTCGCGCAGGAGCACGACGTCCTGGGCATCTACGTCTCGGACCACCCGCTGCGCCCGTACGCCTATGCGCTTGCCAAAGCACGCGACTACACCATCGCGGACCTCTCCGTTTCGGAGGAGTACACCGACCCCAACACCGGTGCCACCACCGAGCGCTTCAAGGTCCCCGAGGACAAGCCCATACGCCTTGCTGGTATGGCAACCTCGGTCCAGAAGAAGACCACCAAGAAGGGTGATGCCATGGCCATCGTCACCCTCGAGGACATGGAGGCCGAGACCACGCTCGTGGTCTTCCCCAAGGCCTATAAGGAGTGTGCAGCCACGCTTGCCGGCGAGGTTGACCCCGAGACCGGTGAGAGCACGGGCGACGTCTTTATCAAGGTGGTGGGGCGCCTGGAGCGCGGCGACCGCGGCGACCAGCTGATCTGCTCGTCTATCGAGCCGCTCGAGCTTAACGACAAGACCAACCGACCCAAGGTGCTCGAGATAAACATGCCCGCCAACCTCCTCACGCGTGGCCGCATGGACAATCTCGGAGAGATACTTGGCCGCTACCCTGGCCTCGACCGCGTGGAGCTGCGTGTGGAGAGCGCGACGGGTGATGTCATGCGCATGGAGCTCCCCACGCGCATCGACGCGCACAACATGGTCCTCATGGCCGAGGTCATCGATCTTATCGGCCGCTCTGGTCACGTGAAAGTGGCCTAGGCGTTACACGGCACAAGCGCTTGGGGGCGCTCCCCGGCAACGGGGACGCGCCCCTCTCGTATTGGTGAACCTTATATGTAGGTTTGAAGATAGCAATTATAGGTGTGCATGAATTGGCGTGCGATGGGGGACAATGGCCATAGTAGCGGTCGCGATGCGTCCGCAGGCAGTGGCGCGTCCCTGCGGGGAGACGCCAAAGAAGGAGAGGATATTCCATGGCAGATGTAAAGATTTATCGCTGCAAGCACTGTGGCAACATCGTCGTGAAGATCGTTGATGGCGGCCCCACGCCCGTGTGCTGCGGCGAGCCCATGGAGGAGCTCGTTGCCAACACTACCGACGCAGCCGTTGAGAAGCACGTTCCCGCGCTGACCGTCGAGGGCGACCGCCTTGTTGCCCGCGTTGGTTCCGTCGAGCACCCCATGACCCCCGAGCACTACATCGAGTGGCTGCTCTTCGCTGATGGCACCAAGACCGTCATTCGCTACCTCAAGCCCGGCGAGGCACCCGAGGCTCGCTTCCACCTGGGCGAGGGTGGCAAGGCTACGGTCTACGCCTACTGCAACCTCCACGGCCTCTGGAAGGCCGAGCTCTAGGTTCAAGCGAAGCTCTAAGCGCACCTTTGCTCGACGTGCCGCCCTGGCAGTGCTGGGGCGGCACGCTTCTCTCTAGGTGGTGCATGCAAGCAGGGCGGGGATACAATCAACGGCAGGTTATGGGAGCATGGGAAGGTCCAAGCATGAAGATTGCGGTTGCCCAGATGAGGACCACGGCAGGAGAGCTCGAGCGCACCGCTGAGCGCATGGTCGAGTTCGCTCGACGAGCGTCCAACGAGGGAGCCCAGCTCGTGGTGTTTCCGGCGGCAGCCCTCATGGGCATATGGCCCGTCAATCAGCCCAGCCAGGAGGGGC
>CAJMLD010000210.1 GCA_905214175.1 uncultured bacterium | reverse complement strand
TCCGGACCGGTGTGCACCAGGAGGTCGGCCGAGATCCCGGAGCGAACGACCTCCACGGCGTTGTCCACCTGTGCCAGTACGCGTTCCTCGAGCTCGTCGAACATGTCGCACGCGCTCGAGCAGCAAATGGCCACGCGTACCTTGTCGTACTTTCTCGCCTGCTCCTCCACCAGGGAAATCTGCGCGTCGATGGCTCGCCCCCAGCCGCGCGCCTTGCGCGCCACCACGTAGGCGCCCTCCTCGCTGCAGGTAATTACGGGCTTGATGTTGAGCGCGGTGCCCAGGCGGTACACGGTAGCGTTGATGCGTCCGCCTTTGCGCAGGTATTCCAAGCTCTTTACCGAGAAGTACACAGAGTTCTTATGCGTGACAAGCTCGAGCATTGCGCCAATGTGCTGCAGCGTGATGCCCTCCTCGACCATCCGCACGGCCTCCATCACCACAAGGCCTGCGGCAATGCCAATGCTCTTGGTGTCCACGACCTCGATGGGGAAGTCGTCTACCTGGTCGGCGACCATGCGCACGGTGTCGCAAGTGGCCGAGAGGCCCGAGGAGATGCTCACAAAGATTGCGGCCACGTAGCCGTCGTCGCGCGCGCGGTCAAACTCGCGACGGATAGTTGCGGGCGAGGGGAGCGAGGTCGACGGCACCTCGGTCTTCATCCGCTCGACGAGCTGCTCAGGCGTGATAGTGACGCCGCTCTCGTACGTCGAGCCGTCCGAGAAGTTTATGCGCAGCGGGACAATGCGTACGTCGTGCTCACGCGTGAACGCCGCAGGTGTGTCCGTGCCCGTGTCGGTGATGACTGCGATTCTCTGGCTGTTCAACGTTTCCCCCAATGGACATCGGCGAAGGAAAGCGCATCCGATTTTTTCGTTGGCACAACTATAGCCATTGCATCTAGTTTTGAATACTAGATAATCTAATCACACAGAATCTAAGTGCTTGCGAGAAGGGACGGCCATGGCGGAGCAGAACCGGGGAATCCCCCAGTGCACGCGCGACGCCTACCGCACGCTCGCGGAGCGCATGACGAGCATCCACATCTCGCGCTTCTCGGAGCTTCCGCGCATTGAGCTCTACCTTGACCAGCTATTGTCCCTGGTCGACGAGGAGCTCTCGTTCATGTGCCTGCCGGACGAGGGACCCCTGGTCACGGGCTCCATGGTGAACAACTACGTGAAGCGCCATGTGGTGCCGGCGCCCGTCAAGCATCGCTACACCAGGCGCCATGTCTGCTATGTGGTCTGCGTGTGTCTCTTCAAGCGCGTGCTTTCGATCGAGCAGGTCACGCGCCTTATCCGTTACGTGGAGGAGGAGAACCTCGACCTTCGCCACACCTACGACGAGCTTTGTGCTGCGCTGGAGTGCGCCGTTGCCGAGCAGTTCGCCGTGGGGCCCGACTTTGTTGCCCCGGCAGTGGAGCCCGTGATCGACCTGCGGGATGTCAATGGCGAGAAGGTCGACTCGCCGCTCGACCGGACCATCGAGGCCGCAGTGGTGAGCCTTGCCGCCAAGATCTACGTCGAGCAGATCCTGGCGCTCGGTGATGCGGCGGCCGCGCAGGTGCTCGCGGCGAGCGACGCCGCCTCGGCTCCGGCCGCCCCGGCCCCGGCAGCCCGAGTCTCGGGCGTTTCACCTGCCGTAACAACGGTAAAATAAGTTTGCATCATTGGTTGGGTAGGATAAGAGGGTAACGAAGGGCCCGAGCGGCCTCTCCTCAAGGAAACGGACAACACAACCAATGGCAAGCATCTACGGTGAGCCCGCGGTCATCAGGCGCATCGAGCAGCGCAGCGCTGTCCACAAGGTGACCTCCAACGGAACAATAGCCGCTGCGGTCATGGTGTTCGCTGCCATCGCGGCAGTCATCACGGCCAACTCTCCCGCCTTCGAGGTGGTAGAGGAGGTGCTCCACGCACCTCTCTCGCTGGGCATAGGCCCGGCGACCTTCTCCATCTCCATCGAGGGCTTTGTCAACGACTTTCTCATGGCCATCTTCTTCCTTCTCGTGGGCATCGAGCTCAAGTACGAGATGACCGTGGGACAGCTGAGAAAACCCAGGCAGGCCGCGCTTCCCATGCTCGCCGCGGTTGGCGGCGTGGCGGCGCCCGCAGTGATCTACCTCGTCCTCAACGCCGGTGGCGCCATGCACGGCTGGGCCACGCCCATCGCCACCGACATCGCCTTCGCCCTGGGTGTGATGTCGCTTCTCGGCGATCGCATTGCCCCGGCGACCAAGGTCTTCTTCCAGACGCTCGCCATTGCCGACGACATCTTGGCCATCGTGGTGATTGCACTCTTCTACGGCCAGACGCCCAACGTGGCCTGGGTGGCGGCGTCTCTCGGCGTGGTCATCGTGCTGTGGATCATCGCGCGCATGAAGGTCTACTCGGCCAAGCCCTACATGCTGGTGGGGCTGGCGCTGTGGGTGTGCATGTACAACTCCGGCATCCACGCCACGCTGGCCGGCGTGATCCTGGCGTTTTTCCTCCCCGCGCGCTCCGACGTGCGCCTCTCCAAGCTGGGCAACTGGCTTGACGCCCGTGCCCGCGAGCTGGACGACACATATGACGACGAGAGCCACGTCCTGGGCCAGCACGACTTCACCACTGCCGCCGTGCGCGTGGAGCACGTGATGCACCACGTCACGCCGCCGCTGGAGCGCATGGAGCGCTACATCTCGGTACCGGTGAACTTTGTGATCCTGCCCATCTTCGCGTTTGTGAACGCGCAGGTGAGGATTGTGGACATGGACCTTGCCACCATCATCGCGGACCCCGTGACCAAGGGCGTGTACTTTGGCGCCGTGCTGGGCAAGCCCATCGGCATCATCCTGGTGACATGGCTTCTCGTGCACATTGGCTTTGCCAAGCTGCCCAAGCACGTCGACTGGCCGCAGATCATCGCGGTGGGCATCATGGGCGGCCTGGGCTTTACGATGTCAATCCTCATTTCGGGGCTGGCGTTCCCCGACCCCAACGAGGTCATGGCCGCCAAGTGCGCCATTCTCGCCGGTTCGGTCACCTCGGCCATCCTGGGTTTGCTCTTTGTGCACGTGGCGAGCGCCGTGAAGGAACGGCGAGAATCCCGTGTGTGAATGTCAAGCAGATTTTCCATTGGTAGGGTAAGCACTTCTTCCATAGCTA
>CAJMLD010000209.1 GCA_905214175.1 uncultured bacterium | reverse complement strand
CCTCTTCCTTGGGGTAGATTCCAAACTTTGACAGCGAGAAAAACAGCGGGCCGAATTGGACGGCACTGCGCATAACGGCGACTGTCACATGGCAAAAGGCCAGGTGAGGGACAGCCGCCTAGATAGTTACCGTGGTAGTGGTACGCGTGGCGAGAAAAGCGTGGGTGCAAACAGCACCCTTAGCCTGACGGTTCATGTGCACGTCGCTCATGTGGCGCATTCCCTACTGACTCCCCCACGCATTGGTGGAACTACTGCGGACGCATGCGACGCCGCCCAATGCCGAGCAGAGCCACCTGCGCTGCCTGCGGTGACGCAGACAGTTGACACTTTACACCAGAGAGCATCGCTTGTGGCAGGGAAGCAAAACGCACACGGAGGAAAAGGTCTGAAACCGGCTTGAGATTCGTACGGCGTTGCTGCGGAGATGTGCCCCGCAGTGCGGAGGCAACGCCACAGCGAGAAAAAGGGCCCCACCGAAGCGGGGCCCTTCTCGTTACGCTGTATCTCTCGCTACTGGATGCGGGTGCGGCAGTAGGGGCACACCTTCCAGTCGGCGTTGAGCGGACGGTGGCACGTGGGGCAAACGTTCCTCACCTGCGTGTTGCAGATGGGACACACCACAAAGTCGCGGTCGATGGGCGCACCGCACTTGGGGCAGATGCCGTAGTGCGAGAGCTGGTGCTCGCGCAGGGCGATGTCGAGGTCCTGCTCCTCACGGTCGATCAGGTAGGAGCTGGGACGCAGAATGACATAGGCGAGAAGGCCCACAACGGGAATGACCGAGATGATCGCCCACATCCACCAAGGCTCCGCACCACGACGCTGGGCGTCGCGAATGACGTAGACGATGGAGAGCACGTAGAGCATCACAACGCACACAACCAGGAGGTACAGGACCATCCTGACCTCGGGCGTAAGAATTTGGTCGATAAGGTCTTGCATTCCCTGGACTCCTCTTGTTGACGCATGTGTACGCGACGTCTGGCTTCCAGCTGCCAAAGACGTACTACCGAGAAACGCGATTGACGATTGTATCAGATGTGGCGGAGAATGCCTTCAACCACGGCAGCAAGCATGATTGAGGCACACGCAATGCGCGATTCTCCACATAATGCGGACGCGGCCTCAACAACACGCCCATATGGTGCCTTGGCGGCAGCGCAGCCAGCTATCTGATAATGTCGCCGTTCTCGTCGTACTTATAGAAGCCCTCCCCGGCGGCCATGCCCAGCTTGCCCTCGTCGATGTACTTCTGCAGCACCGCCTTCATGCCCTTGAAGTTGTAGGGCAGCATCATCTTCCTCAGCAGCGGCGTCACGATGCCGGGCACCCTCTGGTACTGGTCCACGATGTTCATCGCCGTGGTGAGGCCAACGGTATCGAAGACCTGGAAGGGGCCCTTGGGGGCGCCAGTGCCCGACGTCCACGCCTTGTCGATGCTCTGGGGGTCTGAGATGCCGTTGGCGTAGAGGTCAAGGCCCGACAGCATCCAAGGCACGAGCTGGGAGTTGAGAAGGTAGCCAGCCTTCTCCTTCTTCACGGGCAGCGGCAGCATATGGATGCCGCGGGCGAAATCGAGCACCGCGTTGAACGAGGCGTCGCTCGTCTCGCTTTGCACCATCACCTCGGTCACGTTGTGCTTCCAGATGGAGTTAGCAAAGTGCAGCGCAAGGTAGCGATCGGGCCTGCCGGTGTCCTTGGTGAACTGAGAAGGAAGAAGCGACGAGGAGTTGGTGACGATGATGGTCTTCTCGGGCATGAGGGGCGCAACCTTCTTGAAGAAGTCCGCCTTCTGGTCGGCCACCTCGGCCATCGACTCGATCACTAGGTCAGCATCGGCAACGGCCTTGCCAAGGTCGAGCTCGAGCTTCATGTCGTCATGCGCCTTGCGCGCGCGTGCGGCGCACTCATCGGCATCAAACGAGTCGAAATCGGCAAGGCCCGGGCACCAAGCGGGGTCATCCTCGCTCGTGGCACCCTTCATGCCCTCGATGGCCTCGAGGTACTGCTGCTCAAACTTATCGAGCTTGGGCTGGCAGCGGCCAATAGAACCCTCGGAACGCAGCCAGATGGTAACGTCGTATCCCCAGTAGGCCGTCTGCAGCGCAATCTGAGAACCGAGAACTCCGCCGCCAGCGACGACAACCTTCTTGAAGCTCATATCCGTCCTCCCATCGAAAATGCAACCATATTGGCCGCAATTCTATCGTAGTTGGACCAGGCACCGGCGCGAGTATTTCGCGGATGCAACCAGATGGGTGGTAGACGGCTTGCGCACAGGACCTATCCACGTGCCTGTACGCCGGGGCGAAATATGCCCGCCACCTCGCCGGCAGTGGTGATTGACCCGCAGGCCACATACGACTCGCCCTCAAGTGCGCTCACTGCCTCGGGAATAGAGGCAAACGTGGCGACGGGCGCATTGCCCGCATGCGAGAAGGACGCAGCGAGTTCACCTGCAGGAAGGGCACGCGGCGAGGAGGTCTGGGCGCAGTAGACGCGAGGGAACTCCGGAGCAAGCAGCCGGACGATTCCCTCGACATCCTTGTCAGCAAGAACGGCGCAGAGAAGCGAGGGGCGCTCTTCCACCTTAGGGGCAACGGCTCGCACGGCGGTGAGGAAGGTCTGCACGCTCTGCGGATTGTGGCACGCGTCCACAAGAACCACGGGCTCGGGACGCAGGACGTCGAAACGACCCGGCGTGGGACATGTCACCACGGAATCAAAGAGCTTCTCGGCATCTAGCGGCCGGCCAAGGTAGTCCTCGGCCACCTGTACCGCGCACGCAATGTTTGCTGCCTGGTAGACGGGCTTGAGAGCGCTCACCTCCGCGTAGGAGGAGCGCGTGGCGCGCACGTCGAGAACGAGCGAGCCGCCAATACGGTCTGGCCGTTCGGTCACGCGATACGTTGCGTGCGGAAGGTCGGCGTGCGCGCGGGGCACGCCGGGGTGCATCTCCCCCGCCGCGTCTGCCAGGTCCTCGGGACGCAGGAGCGTGGGCACCACGCCCTCGCTGGCGCACTGGTCGAGAAACACGTCCTCCATGGTATCGGGCGTGGCCGTTCCCACGCCAAGCACGCAGGGGCGACCACGCTTGATGATGGCGGCCTTCTAGCCAGCGATCTTCGCCAGGGTATCGCCGAAGATGCTCTTG
>CAJMLD010000208.1 GCA_905214175.1 uncultured bacterium | reverse complement strand
CGAACGGCGGCTCCCCCACCACGTCGCTTTGCCGCATAGCGAGAGACGAGCAACGCTATGAGCGTGCCACAGGTAACGCCGCAGAGGTCGATGAGGACGTCGCGGGGCGAGGACTCGCGTCCTGGCACGAAGCGTTGGATTGTCTCGTCTGCCATGGGAACGAGAACCACCACGAGAGGGCCGAGCCAGCGGGGATACCTCCCCTCCCGAGCCGGGAGCAGAAGCGCGGGCACGCTCAGCGCTCCCAAGACCGTGTACTCGAGAAAGTGGGCCGTCTTGCGCACGGCAAAGCTCATGGCCGCCTCTCCCGAGATGCCCAACGCGTTGAGAAGGGGCGCCACCAGGGCGACCACGCGCGAGCTCTCAAGCGATGACTGCGGTCCTTGCACGAGGGAGTGCCCCCACACGAAGGCAACCCACAAACAGAAGGCGAGCACCCACCTGCGATGGTGGGCGCTCGACCCGAGTCGTTCGTTTGTGGAACTTGTGGGCTCCCCCGCCTGTCTGCGTATCACGCCTCCAGCGCCTCGGCATGCACGAGGGGGGTCGAACCGGCAAAGTGACGCGGGCGGTAGCCGCCATCAGGTGTGGCCCCACGCTTCCCGGATGCCATATGGCGCCCGCGGACGCGAAGCGCCGAGGTCTGGGTGCCGCCCTCGATGACACGCAGGTAGTCGCGGGAGGACCTGCGGACTGCGGCGGAGGGGTTACGCGAGAACTCGTCGGCCAGCAGGTAGTCGACGTATGTCTCGGTGTCGACAACCTCGGGGTGGCCCGCAGGCGGCCTGAAGTTCAGGAACTGCGTGGGCTGGGCGATATCGTCGGGCTCGTCAAGCGAGTCCTCGTCGCCAACACAGTCCGAGAAGGGCTCGAGGCGCATGGGGGCGGAAGGCTTTGCCTGCGCGGCCGGCTCCGACGCAGCCGCCGGCGTTGCACCGATCTTCTCGTCCATCGCCTTGAGTGCACGGTCCCAATCGTCTTCGGTAACGTCCTCCACGCTGCGCTTCTTGGGATAGCTGTCCTGCTCCACGGGGGCAACGCGACGAGAGATGTCACGCGGACCGGCAGACATGAACTGCAGGTCATCTATGCCGGCGACGCCAAACTCCGAGGGAATGGCATCCGCCGCGGCCTCGGCAATGCCGTGGGGCCCAGATACGGCTGGCCCCACGGCGGCGGTCCACCAGGGGGTTCCCACGTCTCCCACCGAGCCGTCCGCGCGTTCGATAACGGGAAGGCCTTCCATGCGGTTGGCGTCAATGCGTGCCGAGAGGGTCGCCGCCACGCCCTGTGCGCGCGTGGCCATGCGCTTGCGGAAGCTCTGCTTCTCCACGTAGTTCTCGGCGATGTCCTCGTAGTCACGCGCGGCATGCGCACCCGAGGTAGAGCTGCCGGCCGCGTGGCCGTGCTTCTCGTCTGCATCCGAGCCATCGGCATTGCGACGCGAGGCGCGTGTCCCCTTCTCGGAGCGCATGTGGCGCGGCGCGAGAGAGCCGCGAGCATCCTGGCCCACGTTTGTCTCGCCAGCTTCCGCAGGCTCTTCCGCCCGGCTCGCAGGGCCCTGCCTGTGGGCAAAGGAGCTTACAAGGGCATAGGTGCCAAGCGTGACAAGAACGCCGCCTGCAAAGCTCACGCAAACGGCACCCGCGGTCTCGGGGTCGATACTTGAAAGGTTGATGTTTAAGAGCGCGTCGAGAGAGGCTGTGCCCTCTTCTGCCATGGCGGGGGAAGGCATACCCAGGGCAACAACGCCCAGAAGGCCAGCCACAATTGCGGGACTCCTCCTGCACGTCATCCTGCCGCACCTCCCGATGCCTCGCGCCTTCAAGCGGCGCAGCGAGAGACGAACAGGTACCTTGCTACCTAGAGCGTAGCCCCACGGGGCGGCTGCTGGTTGGTGGGCAACGGCGTTGTTCGTCTTTGGCTGCATATGCCGTCGCGACACTCGCGTGTCATCCAATCTACGTATCAGACTATACTTTTCACCACGCCAAATGCAAGCAAAGAATTGTTATGGGGAGGGCAAGATGTCCAACATCGCTGTAGTTACCGGAGCGTCCTCGGGGGTCGGCCGCGAGTTCGTCCGCCAGCTCGACCGTGGGGCAGGCGGCCCCCTCGACCAGATTTGGGTTGTTGCGAGAAACGCGCAAGCCCTCGAGGTCATCGCCGAGCAGACGGCCACGCCCGTACGCGTGTTCGCGCTCGACCTTACCAAGCGCTCGTCATACGAGTGCCTGCGCGACGCGCTTGATGACGAGGCGCCCACCGTGCAGTGGCTCGTGAACAGCGCGGGCTTTGGGAAGTTTGGCGACTTTGGGCAGATTTCTGAGGAGAACGAGAGCGACATGGTTCGTCTCAACTGCCTTGCCGTGGTCGAGACTACCTACCACTGCCTCCCGCACATGGTTGCCGGCTCGCGTGTGGTGAACATGGCATCGATTGCCGGGCTCATCCCCCAGCCGGGCCTCTCGACCTACTCGGCGACCAAGCGCTTTGTGGTGGACCTCTCGCGCACCCTCGACTACGAGCTTGGCCCCGTGGGCATTCACGTGTGCGCCGTGTGCCCCAAGTTCATGGAGACAGGTTTTCTCGCCAATCCCGGCGATGCACGCGAGGTGCGCCGCATGACAACCATTGGCTTCGAGAAACCCTCCGACGTGGTGAGAAAGGCGCTGCGGGCGGCGGTGCTGGGCCGCTCCACCTGCGTGACCTCGCCGGACATGCTGGCGGCGAGCATCGTGGCAAAGGTGCTGCCAGCAAGTTGGGTCATGAGGGCACAAGACCTGCTCTTTACCGCACGCGCTGGCGAGTAGAGCCGCGCCGCATTGACGCCGTAGCGGGGTTTTCCGCAGATTTCTCTGCTGTAACTCCCTTTCTGGCGCCAACATGACACCGCAGTGGGGGTTTCGTACGGGGTTGCTGCCAAAAGTTGCCCTGTGGCGCCGAAGCGGCGCCATAGCAGCGACCTCGTACGCACTTGCTGCGGAAACTGCCCTTGTGGCGCCAAAACGGCGCCGTAGTGGGGGTTTCGTACGGGGTTGCTGCCAAAAGTTGCCCTGTGGCGCTAAAACGGCGCCACAGGGCAAGCTGCTACAGCTTTCTAACGCGCAAAAGCCAGCGCCGAGACCTACATCATGTATTCGTTCTGCGCGGCCTTCTTGGCGGAGCGGATAACGAACTCCTCGTTGGAGTTGGTT
>CAJMLD010000207.1 GCA_905214175.1 uncultured bacterium | reverse complement strand
CACGTAGGCGCGAGCCCGAGAGGCTCGAGGAGTTTGTCTTTGAGAACACCACGATGGTCCTTGCCGCCGGCCTCGAGATGACAAAGCACTCCGTCACCTCGGCGCCCGGCGAGTTTGTGCGCGAGAAGGGCCCGCTGGGCATTGGCACCACCTGGCGTTGCCAGGTTTTTGGAGAGCTGGTAGGGCGCATCAACGCCCGGGAAATGGGTGCGCTTGCGCTTGGTGCGAGCCTCGACCCAAAGGTGCTCCCCGACCGCGTTCCCTGCACCGTGGCGTACTCGAACGCCGGGGGCTTCCCATCCTGCACCGTGCGGCTCGCGGGAGACGGAGGCACGACAGAGTAGCCCGCGGTCCTGCTCGCCCGCGTCAGCGTCGACGCCGCCCGCCCGTCTCGCCCGCGTCCCTCTCGCGCTACAATAGTCCGTCACGCTTTCGTGCCGGGCACTGGGAGGACGCATGGCAGACGAGACGCACGACAAGACGTTCCATGAGGAACAGGACCACCTGAGCGCGATATACGCCCAGCTCTGCGGCCTGCGCGACACCCTCACCGAGGAGATTGAGACCAGCCACAAGGGCGCTGCGGACGACCTCCGCGAGATGAGCGAGGAGATTCGGCCCGACTTTGGCGGCTCCGACGAGACCATGGAGACGCTGGCCGCCATCGAGACGCTCAACTCGGTCATCGATACGTACAACCAGTATCACGACTTCACCGTGGAGAAGCTCCAGCGCGTGCTCCTGCTGCTGCGTCAACCCTACTTCGCCAAGGTCACGCTGGAGATGCGCCCCGGCCGTCCGCCGCGCGACGTCTACATTGGCGCCGCGGGCATGACCGACGAGCACAAGCGCCCGCTCATCGTGGACTGGCGCAGCCCCGTGGCCGAGACCTACTACAACCAGGAGATGGGCCCCACATCCTACCAGGTAGATGGCCGTACGCGCACCGTCAACCTACTGCTGCGCCGTCAGTTTGACATCACGCGCGACACGCTCAACTCGTACTTCGACACCACCGTGGCCATCGAGGACTCGCTGCTTCTTGGCGCGCTCAAGAAGCACCACTCCGAGAAGCTCGCGGCCATCACCGCCACCATCCAGCGCGAGCAGAACGCCGTCATCCGCCACGAGGACGTGCCGGTGCTGCTCGTGAGCGGCATTGCCGGTTCGGGCAAGACCTCGGTGCTGCTGCAGCGCGTGGCGTACCTCTTCTATCAGGAGCGCAAGACCCTCTCGGCAGACCAGGTCTTTCTCTTCACGCCCAACGACGTCTTTCGCCACTACATCGACACCGTGCTGCCCAGCATGGGCGAGAAGAACCCGCGCATCTTCACGTGGCGCGGTTTTCTCGCCAGCCTTGGCCTCTCCGAGCGCGGTGACGGGCGCGACGGAGACCCGGAGGAGCTTGCCCACCTGGAGGAGGGCGTGCGCACGATGACGCTTGAGCCCGACGACCTGCGCGAGGTCCGCTGCGGCGAGCGCGTGATGCTCAAGGCTTCTTCGGTGGCGGGTGCCGTGGCCAAGTTCTCGCAGATTCCCGTGGGCCCGCGCCTTACCGCTCTGGTGAAGGACGAGCTACACGACCGCCTTGACCGCAAGCTTGCGGCGCTCTCCAAGAGCGAGGAGGTCTGGGAGGAGATGCTGGGGCTCGACGTGGAAGAGCAGGTCGAGGTCTTTGGCCAGACGATAAGCCCCGCCGACGACGAGGAGTGCGCCGCCTACGCGCTTACCTATGTGCGGCATCTCTTTTCCGGCGCGCACGACGAGATCGAACGCGGCAACTGGCTGCGCATCGACCGCATTGGCATGCGCGTGCTGGGCAAGAGCGCGCTCACGGCGGCAGAGTGGGTCTACCTCAAGCTGCTGGTGATGGGCGGCGGCGAGAAGTCCACGCGCTACGTGATGGTAGACGAGGTGCAGGACTACACCGTGACGCAGCTCATGGTGCTGGCGCGTTACTTCCCGCGTGCGCACTTCATGCTGCTTGGCGACGAGCACCAGGCCATCCGTGAGGGCACGGCAAGCTTCGACCAGGTGCGACAGATCTTCTCGGCGACGCATGGTGAGGTCGAGACCTGCGAGCTTCTCACCAGCTACCGCTCGAGCCCCGAGATCACGGAGCTGTTCACGAGCCTGCTGCCCCTGGACGAGCGCGCGCGTCTCACCTCGGTGCAACGGGCTGGCACGCCGCCGCGCGTTGTGGAGGTGGCGGATGGCGACGCGGGTCGCTACGTGGCTGAGCTGGCACGCATTGCCGAGAAGGCCGCGGACGAGGAGGGCCTCACCGCCATTGTGGCCGCCGACGTCGCGCGAGCGAACTGGCTTGCGAAGCAGCTGGGAGAGCGTGTGCGCCTTGTGGACCGCAACTCCCTCATGCCGGCGAGCGGCGTGGTGCTCATGGACCTGCGACTGGCGAAGGGGCTCGAGTTTGACCACGTGGTGGTGCCTGACGCGCAGGCCAAGGTCTACCCCGATACGCCGATCTCGCGGCGGCGGCTCTACACCGCCATCAGCCGCGCGATGCACGAGGTCACGATTGTGTCGCAGGGCGAGCTAACGCCGCTTCTCGCGCGGTAGGGGCCGCGGCGGGCGCGGCGGGCGCGACGCCACAGCGGGGGTTTCGTACGGAGTCGCTGCGGGAACGTCCCTTGTGGCGCCAAAACGGCACCATAGCAGCGTCTTCGTACGCACTTGCTGCGGGAACGTCCCTTGTGGCGCCAACACGGCGCCACAAGGGCGTATTCTGTCGCTTGAAGCCAAGGAGGAGCAGGTCACAGGAGGCAGCCATGGAGACGCGCGTCGCAGTGCTGGGAATCATCGTCGAGGACACGGACTCGGTCGCGCGCCTCAACGAGGTGTTGCACGAGAACGCCGACATCATCATCGGGCGCATGGGAATCCCCTACCCCAAGCGCCACATGAACGTAATCTCCGTCGCCGTCGACGCGCCGCAGGACACCATCGCGGCAATGGCCGGCCGCATCGGCGCCATCCCCGGCATCAGCGTGCGGGCGGCATACTCGAAGTAGTAGCGCTTCGGCGATAGGAGCCTTTGCACAGCGTCAGCGCCCCAGCCCTTCGATCTAGTGCTTTTCTCGTACTTATTATTCTCAAGAGGATTATTCTTTATAGAATAATATTTGTTTCGCCGCTGCATACATCGTAACGGCACGGGCAAGGGGACTCGAGCAGACGAGGAGG
>CAJMLD010000206.1 GCA_905214175.1 uncultured bacterium | reverse complement strand
CCGGCAAGAAACGCCGGCACGCTCTCCTTCTCCTTTGACCTGCGAGAAGCACGCCCCTTTGTCGCCTTAGCGGACTTTGCGGGCTTGTCGAGCAGCGTCGTGGGGGCTGCGTCGAGAAGCGTGGTGGATTCTGCCTCAGAGCCTTCACCATTGGCAGTGGTGCCAACCACGCCGGGATCCGCCTTCTTGCCGCGGGCACGCCGCAGCACGCTTGTCTTGCGGGAGCCAATGAACGAGGTCTCGCCCTCCCCCGTCTCGTCAAAGAGCGAGCCCTGGGCGCGGCCGGATGCTGCGCCGACGGCTTGTGCTATGGGAGCGGCCGCCTCGCGCGCCGCATCACGCTCCGCCTCGCGTTCCTCGCGTGCAATGCGGCGGTTCTCGGAGGCCTCTTGCGCACGCAGGTGGATTTTCGCCACGGCACCAGAGATGGAGAACCCGCAGACCACCGCACCAGCAACGATGACACCCACCAGGACCACGTTGCCCACGATGACGCCAACGAGCCTGACGAGCAGGAAGGCAATGAACCCGCCTACGTAACCGCCGGCGGACTCGAGTGCCGGCTCAGCAAGGGCGACGGCGGGGCTGTCGGCAACGCCGGGCTGGTTGAGCGAAAGTTGGGCGAGCACCGCCAGCACGATGAGCGCAAGGCCTCTGGCAACGCGGCCTGAGATGGGGCCATCCTCGTCCATGAAGAAGGTGCACGCAAAGATGAAGAGCGCTATGGGCACGAGAATCGCACCGGTACCAAATCCCAGGGTGAGCGCATGACCAACCGTGCTCGTCACGATGGCCGAAGAGGGAGCAACCAGCGAGACGAACATGGCAACGGACACAACGGCGAGGACAACGCCGACGATGTCGTTCTGGGTGGACGAGAGGCCCTCCTGCGCCGCCTTGCCCGCAGAGCCCTTCCCGCGAGGTGCCTGGCGCGAACCGCCACCCCGCGAGCCGGAACCCCTCTTAGCTGCCTTGCCTGCTGCGTTTGATCTGCGATTTGAGGGCATGTGCCTAGACCTCCATCACGACCGGTATCACCATCGGCCGCGTGTGCGTCTTGCTCCAGAGGAAGTTGGATAGTGAGTTTCTCACGCCCTTGCGCACGGTGTCAATGCTCGCACCATTGCCCTTCTCGAGACGCTCCACCTGCGAACGCACGAGCGCGCGAGCGTCTTCCATGAGCGCCTCGTCAGAGGCGAACGACACGCCGCGGCCTGAAAGATCGATGGTGTCGACAGAGTGGTTCCTCGAGCGAACGGCAACGACGCAGGTGATGACGCCATCCTGCGCAAGGCGCTGGCGGTCGCGCAGGACCACGGGGTTGGCGTCGGTAATGGAGAGACCGTCAACATAGACCACACCAGAGTCGACCGAGGGACCACGGCGGGCCTTGCCGTGGCGAACTTCAAGCGAGTCGCCGTTATCCAGAATGAAGATGTTCTTTTCGGGGATGCCTACCTGCTGCGCAAGCTTGGCATGGGCGCGAAGGTGCTGCGCCTCGCCGTGGACCGGCATGAAGTTGCGCGGCTTGACCATGGCGAGCATGAGCTTGAGTTCCTCCTGCGAACCGTGGCCCGAGACGTGAACCAGTGCCTGGCTCTTGTCGTAGATGTCGCAGCCCAGTTTGGAGAGCGAGTTGATGATGCCCTGGACGCTCTTCTCGTTACCAGGTATGGGGTTGGCGGAGATGATGACCGTGTCGCCCTCGTGAATCGAGAGGCTCTTGTGCTCACCGTTGGCCATGCGGGCAAGCGCCGAGAGGGGCTCGCCCTGGCTTCCCGTGCAGAGGACCACAATCTGCTCGTCAGGAAGCTTCTCGAGGTCATAGGCGTCGATGATGTTCTCGTCGGCGATGCGCAGGTAGCCAAGCTCACGCGCCACCTTGGTGTTGGTGACCATGGAGCGGCCCGTCACGACGACCTTGCGGCCAACTGCCACGGAGGCATCGCAGATCTGCTGGAGTCGGTGAATGTGGCTCGAGAACGAGGCGACAAAGACACGCCCCGGCGCGTTCTTGATGATGTGGCGCAACGCTGGCCCAACGGCAGCCTCGGAGGGCGTGAAGCCGGGACGCGTGGCGTTGGTGGAGTCAGAGAGTAGGACATCGATGCCCTCGGCCGCAAAGCGGTTGATGGCGGCATAGTTGGGTCGCACGCCATCGATGGGGGTCTGGTCGAGCTTGAAGTCACCGGTGTGCATGACGTTACCCGCAGGCGTGTTCATGAAGACCCCAAAGGCTGCCGGAATGGAGTGCGTCATGGCGAAGAAGGTGATGTTGAAGGCGCCCAGGGTAATGGTCGAGCCATCCTGGACCTCACGGAACTTGGGGCTCTTGATGTTGTGCTCGGCGAGCTTGCCCTCGATGATGCCAAGGGTGAGCTTGCTGGAATAGATGGGCACCTTGTGCGTGAGGTCCTGCAGGAGGTACGGGAGGGCACCCGTGTGGTCCTCGTGCCCGTGGGTGATGATGATGCCGCGGAGCTTGTCCTCGTTCTCCAACACGTAGGTGTAGTCCGGGAGGATGAGGTCGATACCAGGCTGCTCGTCATCGGGGAACATGAGACCGGCGTCAATCATGACCATGTCGTTTCCGTACTCAAACACGGTCATGTTCTTGCCAATCCCGTCAAGACCACCAAGCGGGATGATCTTGAGGGCGGTTTCTTTCTTTGGCATTGCTGGGAGAATCCTTTCGTCGGGGTCAATACATACGGCGTACGCCGTTATTTAGTGAGCGGTCCTGATGGCCCTCTGCCACCAGCCGCAACAGCTACTGGTTTTGTGTCCCAATGGCCGCTAGGCGAGCGCATTGGTTCTCTAGCCAATCTATTGTAGCCAAGAGAGCGCAAACGTAGTAAGGCTCCACGATGATTGCGGAGAAGCGCCGACAACACACGGCGGCGGAGAGAACCCTACCGCGAAAACACACCAAGGATTTTGCCGAGAAGGCCGTGTGCCGCGGCGCGAGAAGTCGCGCCACCATCGGCGGGGCCGTCGAGAAGCCAGTTTGCCTGGTCTGGATGGCGCTCGGCCAGCTCGCGAAGATGCGTCTGGGCAACGTCCTTCATCTGGTGGTAGCGCTCGGAGGCATCCCCCTCGGCAACATGCGCATCGGCACGACGAGCGAGAGTCAGCACCTGGTCGAGAGAGTCTCCGGGCGTGGGCTCCACGTGACGGTCAAAGCGCTCGTACGCGCGGTCAC
>CAJMLD010000205.1 GCA_905214175.1 uncultured bacterium | reverse complement strand
AAGCTGTATCCGCCGGGCCCCGAATGTGTATCCGCCGGACCCCGAATGTGTATCCGCCGGCTGCCGCCTCGCCCCGCCCCGCTGCCGCCCCGCGCCGCGACGTCCCCAAATGTGAAGAAACCCGGACTTCCGCCCCGCCATGCACGGCCCCATGCCCGCTCACCCCTTGCGTCGGCGTCAACAGAGAGTAAAATTTCATAGGTTCAATGGGTATCGACCGCGCTCGCAGCCACCGCCGCCCCGCAAGGAGCGTCCGGCCGCGCGCTCTCGCGCCCGCAGCAAGCAAGAAGCGCGGACGCGTGCCCGCGCGCCGTGTGGATAGGAGACTCAATGTCCGGACACTCTAAGTGGGCTACCACCAAGCACAAGAAGGCGGCCATCGACGCCAAGCGCTCGTCGCTCTTCTCCAAGCTCTCGCGCAACATCACCGTTGCCGCCAAGATCGGTGGCGACCCCAACCCGGACAACAACGCCACCCTCGCCGCTGCCGTCCAGCGCGCCCGCATGGTCTCCATGCCCAACGCCAAGATCAAGGCGGCCATCGACAAGGCCTTCGGCGCCGGCGCCGACGCGGCCGTCTACGAGGAGATCACCTACGAAGGCTACGGCCCCGCGGGCGTTGCCCTCTACGTCGACTGCCTGACCGACAACAAGAACCGCACCGCCGCAGACGTCCGCTCCGCCTTCACGCACGCGGGCGGCAACCTGGGCACCTCCGGCTCCGTCGCGTTCCAGTTCGAGCGCAAGGGCTCCATCGCCGTCGAGAAGGTCATCCACAGCGACGAGAAGAAGGTTCCCGATCGCGAGAACGCCGTGGACGAGGACGAGTTCATGCTCGCCGTTGCCGACGCGGGCGGCGAGGACTACGAGGACGCCGGCGACGAGTGGATCGTCTACACCGCGTACGACAAGATGCAGGACGTCCAGAAGGCGCTCGAGGGCCAGGGCATCGAGGTCAAGGGCTCCGAGCTCACGATGGTGCCCACCACACCCACCGACGTCACCGTGAACGACGCCAAGAAGGTCCAGCGCCTCATCGACCGCCTGGAGGAGCTCGAGGACGTCCAGAACGTCTACAGCACCATGAACGTCACGGACGAGATTGCCGAGGCCCTCGCAGAAGACGAGGACTAGCGCACCGAGAATGAGCGCACCTACCGGCGTCGGTGGCCACGCGGCCCCGGCGCCGTTTTTCTTTGCACCAGGCGGCCCATGTCGGTCCACATACGTTCAAGGTAGCTCAACCCAACCCTAGCCCTCATGCTAGAAATCCTCATGTATTTCCTATAGCTCCTCCATCTGTTGCGCAAGCACCTCAGGCTTGTCATCCTGCTTCCCATTGCCTGCGCAGTAGTCACCGGCGTGTACGACTTCTTCCTCCCCAACCAGTACACGGCGAGCACCTCTATGTACGTGCTCTCCAAGTCAAGCAGCACCGACGGAACCACTGTCACGCAGGGTGAGCTCTGCGCCGCACAGATGCTCACCAACGGCGTGGCAAGCATCGTCAAGTTCGACCGCGTGAAGGGCGATGTTGCCACGCAGTTGGGGCTCGAGAATCTCGACGAATACAAGATTGACGTTACCAGCTCAACCACCACGCGCGTGATTGGCCTCACCGTTACCGGCACGAATCCTAACATGTCTGCCCAGGTGGCAAATGCGCTGGTCACGGACGTCTCGAACGTCGCCGCCCAGGTCATGAACGTTCAGTCCGTCAACGTCATTGGCGCAGCTGTCACGCCCACCACGCCTTCCGGCCCCAAGCGTGCGCTCTTCATGGGAGTAGCGTTACTCGCTGGGCTCTTCATTGCCATCGTGATAGTGGTTGTGGCAGACATGGCCGACACTCGTGTGAGGAACAGCAAGGACGCCGGGGGAGACCACAAGCTCATCTGTTGTGGGCCACTTCCCCAAGGTCGAAGGGATACGAGCAGATGCCTAGGAGAAACCAGTGCGCCGAGGAGCAGAGCCAGGCGGTCTCGGACGCCGCACAGACCCTTTTTGACAACATTCGCTTCATGAGCGTCGACAATCCCGTGCACGTTTTTGCCATCACGTCCTCGGGCCCCAATGAGGGCAAGACCTTCGTCTCGGTTAACCTCGCCTCGGCCATCGCTGCCTCCGGCGCGTCTACGCTCCTCGGTGAGTGTGACATGCGTCGCCGTAGCGTTGCCGCCCGCATTGGCGTGCGCGCCCAGTACGGCATCTACTCCGTGATGACTAGCCAGATTCCGCTCGAGCAGGCAGTCGTGCGTACGCCCACCAAGAACCTCTACTTCTTGGATGCCTAGCCTCACATTCCCAACCCCTCGAGCATCCTCAACTCGCACCACTTCCAGAGCTTCCTGGACAACGCGCGTAGCCGCTTTGACTATGTGGTCTTTGACACGCCGCCCGGGACAACCTTCGTGGATGCGGCCGTCTTGGGCACCAAGGTCAATGCCGTGCTGCTCGTCGCGCGCGAGAACTTTGTCAAGCGGGCGGAGCTCCATCAGGCCGTGGACCAGCTCCGAGCTTCCAACTGAAACCTCGCCGGCGTTGTCATGAACGGCTGCGTCTTTGGCAAGGGCAACAGCTACTACTCGTACTACTACGAGAGCGGGGAGGGTGTCCGCCGCAATAATGCCGAGGAGGAGGCTAACACCCCCAAGCTCGTCCCGGCCAAGCCCCAGCAGGCATCGGCGCAGCAGCGTTCCGTTCAGCAGACCCAGGCGGCACTGCAGCCGCAGTACCAGTGCACTCACGTTCCCGGCCCCGGCGACACGGCGATCTATCAGCTCCTGGCCGAGCAATCCCGTGCCTCGCGTGGCAATTGCAGCTATCCCCGCTATGATGACGAAGAATACTAGCCCACGGTAGGGGAGCGAGACGTGCTCGAGATTCACTGCCACGTACTTCCCGGTGTAGACGACGGCTCCTCCATGCAGGAGTCGCTTGCTATGCTTGTGCTTGCGGTAGCCAAAGCCGCCGGCGTCACGGAGATAACCTGTATGTCGCACTGCCGGGACCCCTACTTCGACTATGATGCCAAGTAGCAGGCCTTCTATCAGCTTCCAGGACGCAGTGGTGACATGGGCGGCAGGCTTTAGACGTCAGCGGACTTAACGGGGGTGGGTGTCTAGGTGTCGTGAAGCGTCCAGCCATCGAGCTGATGAAGTCGGACATCTGTATGTTTACTGCGAGAGACGCACATTGCTGAGGTGCTA
>CAJMLD010000204.1 GCA_905214175.1 uncultured bacterium | reverse complement strand
CTCGAAGGGCGTACGCGAGTCGCTGAACCTCAAGCGTGCGCAGGTCGCCCGCGAGGCGAAGATGCAGCCCGGCGTGCTCACGTGGATTGAGGAGGGCCGCTTCATCCCCTATGACTCGCAGCTCGAGAAGATTGCAGGCGTCTACCGTCGACACGGCTGGGAGGGCACGACGGACGAACTGCTTGAGGAGGTGGGCTAGATGATGTTGTCGGCGGTCCACCCTGCCAAGAGTTCTTCGACTTCTTCGCCGGTACAGGCGGCATGGCCCAAGCCCCTGGCGAAGTATGAGAACGACCTGCTGACGGTGGACAACATGGCCGAGGTGCTCGACACGTCCTCGCGTACGATCTACCGGCTCGTCGAGAAGGGCGAGCTGCCGTACGTGAAGGTCGGGCGTCGTCTCTATTTCCCCAAGTGCCAGGTTATCGAGGCGCTGCAGCTGGGCGAGGCGATGTAGATGATTGCGCGTAAGGAAGCGCCCACCGTGCTGGTCTTTTGGCGAGGACAGCGCACGGCGGACGCCCTGAGTGCAGCCACGAAAGGACTGCGTGCAAAGCATACCATCTGCCTGACTTCCATGGTATGCAAGCGTCACAAGCGCACGGGCGGCGATGCCGCATGAGCGCGTTCGCGACACCGAAGGAGAAGGCCGACTCCGCGCTGCTCTCCATGTCGCCGCCGCGCGACTACGAGACCTGGAAGAACATCGGCATCAGCTACAAGGCGGCGGGTGGCGACCTCGACACGTTCTTGGGTTGGTCTGGTTCCGACCCCGACAACTACGACGAGGCGCAGGCGCGCAGGCTGTTCGAGCATGTGAACGAGGATGGCCGAATCACGGCGGGCACGCTGTTCTGGCACGCCTACCGCAACGGATGGAAGGGCGGCTTCTGCGGCGATGACGACGGCTGGAAGCCTAAGAAGACGGACGACGCGCCCAAGCCCCTCGACCTCGAGCCTGTGCAGCAGGCCATTGCCCAGATCGAGGCGCTGTTCGAGCCAGGCGAGTACGTGAATGTCTCGGTCAAGGCGAAGTGGAGCGACAAGACACACAAATGGCAGCCTGCCGATGGCGGCGTCTGCTACGAGCGCGACGAGCTCATCGAGAAGCTGCAGGACGAGGACTTCGGCGGCGTGCTCAGCGGGTACGACCCCGAGGCAGGCGTGTGGGTTTGCCAGAACCCGACGAACGGAGAGGGCCGCGGCAAGGACCGCACGGCGCGGTGGCGTCACGCCCTCGTCGAGAGCGACGACATCCCGGTTGCGGACCAGATCCGCATAATGCGGGAGCTCGACTTGCCCATCACCACGCTCACCATGAGCGGTGGCAAGTCGGTGCACGCGCTGATCCGCATCGATGCCGATGGCCCCAACCACTACGAGGAGCGCGTCCAGCTGCTCCACGAGCTGTGCAACGAGGCCGGGCTCAAAGTCGACCCTGCTAATAAGGACAGCAGTCGTCTCTCGCGGCTTGCAGGGATACGTCGCCGTGACCAGCGGCAGACACTTCTCTATACCAACATCGGCGCAAAGGATTATCACACCTGGGCCGAAACGCACCGACACAAGCCCGAGGAGGACGAGGGCGAACAGGATGCGGCCCAGAAGTTCGAGGCGCTGTTCAAGCCGATGCCCGCAGAGAGGCAGGAGCTGCCGCCCGTGCTCATCCAGAACACCTTCCGCAAGCAGGCCATCATGCTCATCGGAGCGGCACCCAAGGTAGGAAAGACCTTCCTCGCGGCGCAGATGACGGTCGGTTTCGCGACGGGGACGAGCGTGCTGGGCTTCGAGCTCGCCAAGTGCGAGCACATCCTGCTCGTCAACAGCGAGATGAGCCAGGCGGAGTACATCAACCGCGTCATCGACGCGTCGCTTGGCGAGGAGACTGCGGCCGAGGTGGCCAAGCACGTGCGGATCGCGCATACCGATGACAACCCCGAGCTGACGGTGAAGGAAATCGCCAAAATCGTATGCGACAGCGGCTTCGTGCCTGACGTGGTGATTGTCGACCCGATCTATCCCCTGTTCGCGGGCGACGAGAACAGCAATGAGGATGCCAAGAAGACCCTGGGCTACCTCAAGATGATCGCGAGCAAGACCGGCGCGGGCGTCATATACATGCATCACTTTAGCAAGGGGCCGCAGGACCTGAAGGAGGCACGTGACCGCGTGAGCGGTGCAGGCACCCTTGGGCGCAACTACGCCGCGATGTGGTCGCTCACAGAGCTCGCGCCGAGCGAGGAGGAGATGGACGACCTCCCCGACGGCTCCGTGGTGGTGCGTGTGTCCACCGACCTGCGCAGCTTCAAGAAGTCGAAGGCCAACAACAACCTTGACTTCAACGCCGTGCGTATGAACGGCATGTTCTTCCGCGATGACGATGGCAAGTTTGACAAGACGCCGACCCGCGAGGCCGCGCGTCGGGCCGAGGCCAACAAGAAGACCGCGCAGAAGGAAAAGCGCATGGAGAAGGCGCGCAAGAAGATTGCGGAGCTTCTCGACAAGAACGGCGGCGAGCCCGTGCTGTTCACGCAGGTGAAGAACCTCACGGGGCTTTCCGACAACACGCTGAAGGACTACCTCATCGACATGGACGAGTTCCAGGTTGTGAAGATGCAGGTCGACGAAAAGGGCCAGAAGCGCAACCACTTCGCATGGGCAACCTGGCAGGCACCGCTCGATGCCGAGCTCGTCACCGAGGAGCCTGAAGATGAGTAGCACGAAAGGTCATCAGGAAAGGTTCGAAGGTCGTCAAGATTGTCAATTGATGTGCAATGGATGCGGGAAAGCTAGGCAATCAACGACTATAGAAAGGTCTTCTGACGACCTTTCCTATAGCGTCGATTCCCGTGCCTCGCTTTCACAGGTGTTGACGGGCTTTTCGGGGATTGCCCGATGAGCATGTGGAGCACCGGGCAGAACGACGTGATCCGCGAGCTCGGGCACAAGGGCGTGCAGGCCGTGCACGACGAGATCCTCGACCGCTACGGCGTGGAGCACACCCTTCACGCCATCGAGGCGCAGGCTTGCCGCATCCATGCGTCGCTGAAGGTGCTCGACGAGTGCCCCGAGTGCCATGCGCTTGGAGTCCGCATCAACCGGCAGTCGGGCATGTGCAAACGCTGCACCGAGGAGGCGCACGTTGCCGAGGAGGAAGATGCTCCGTTACGACAATGCCAAGCAATGGCGAGAGTGGTATAATAAATATCAGA
>CAJMLD010000203.1 GCA_905214175.1 uncultured bacterium | reverse complement strand
TGGGTCTCCATGTCGGGAACTGGTAGCTGCACGTTTCTCAGGTTTCGGAGTGGGAGGTTGGGAATGGTGGTGCCCACGACCATGCATTCGAGGCTTCTCTTCCCGTCCTCGCTCGCGAGGAAAGCGGCGACGAAGTAGGGGTCAACGCGCTCGGTATCGACCCTGATGATGTAGAGGTTTCCGTTGGCGAGGACGGTCCTTCCGTCGGGCACGTCCGCCACCGCCACCTTGAAGGGGGCCCCGTTCTTGGAGAGGATGAGGTCCCCGCTGCGGAGCCACTGCCTCTCGGTGGAGGGGTCAACGCTCTTAAGGTGGGGCAGGTCGTCAGAGATGGACCCGTCGCTGATGTCGGCGAGCCTGAGGAAGTAGAGGCCTGTATCCTCGGGAGTCGTGAGGTCATCGAGGTCGGAGGCGCGGATGGAGGCACCGCGCTCTATGCTCACCGCGAGGTCGCCGAGGGGGGTCGGGTTGACGAGCTCGGGGGCCTCGTAGAGGTAGCGGGGTGCATAGAGGCTGTAGTCGCGGGTGGCGAGGTCCTCGCGGGACGCCAGACGGCTCATGTCGCCGTCCTGCGAGAGCCTGGCCTCGATTTTCGAAATCGCGTCGTCGGAAAGTGCATTCGTTCTGCGGCCGAGCGTGGCGAGGTCTGTGGCGTCGACGAAGCGGATGGGGCCGTCGTTCTTCCCCAGCACGAGGACGGTGAGAGGGATGGTGGTGTATGCCAAAAGCCCCTCGGGGAGCGCAATTGCGGCACGGACCATGCCGTTCTCGACGAAGTAGCGTCGCGTCTGGATGTCCCCGCCGTTGAACGTGGCGCCGTTCGTGACGATCACGACTGCGGTGCCCCCGTCGGTGAGGGAGTCGTACGCCAGCCTGCAGTAGAGCCAGTCGGCAGACGAGGGCCTTCCCATGGGGTCCGTTCCGTCGAGGAGGGGCTTAAGGTAAGACGTCGCGCCCTTGGCCAGAAAGGCGACTCGCATGCCGATGGGAGGCGCGTCAAAGACCCTGTCGAAGGTCCCCAGGTGCCCGCCAAGAAGGTCGTCACGGCGTTCGATGAGGTGCTCGGCGCCGACGAGGCTCATGCGTACCTCCGCGAGGCAAGCGCGCAGGGTGTCGGCGGAGTTCCCGTACACCCTGGCAGAGGGGTTGGCCTCAAGCACGTCCATCAGAAATGCGCCGTCGCCGCAGTGGAGGTCGGCGACATAGTCGTCATTCTCGATGTGCAGCAGGTCCACGACCAGCCTCTGAAGTGAGGGGGGCAGGTCGGGGTCCTTGAGACGGTCAAATGAATAGCGCGTGAGGGGTTCGGTCTCCCATCGCAGGACGATGTCCCTGAGCTCTTTGTCGGAGAAGTTTCTCATCAGGTCGCGGAACACGTCGACCGTGTCGTTGGAGACAAGGCTACGAAGGGTGGCACGGTGCTCAGCGCTGACGGGAGTCGAGTCTATGACATCGAGGAGGTTCCCGGAGGTGAGGCCCTCTGAGTTGAGCCCACGGTCGAGGGCGCGATAAGCGACGTAAGCGAATAGGTTGAGCGATCCGTCGCCCATGAAATCCTTGATACGGCCCCTAACGGCACCCGCAACGTTCCACAGCCTTGTCTGGATGTCGGCATCAGATTTGTCGTAAGCCAAGACAACCTCCTCGGTTATCAATAACCCAAATTGTTGGTTATAGAATACCAAGCAACGAGAAGACGTCAAGAGAAAGTATGGTAATCGATAACCAACGCTATTGGAAGCTTCTATGAGACGAACGAGAAGGAAGGGTTGGACCAGTCGGTGTACTCTCGCGAATTGCCTGCTACCGCTGTCTTCTCGTCCAGGAGCAGTGGTCTACACTCCCAGCACACCCGCACAGCAGGTATGACCGTGCGCCTATGTACCTGGTACACCCTGCCAAAGCCGTCCGTGTCCTGGTAGTCGTAGAGCTCCCCGACAGCCCGCATCCACGAGTCCCACTCCCGCACGTGCGGTTCCATGTCCTCCAGCGCCCGCGCTGAGTTCCTAGCCGCTCAGGTACGCCCTCACGTGCTCCGGCAACCGGTACATCTCCCTTCGATGTCGTCATGCGGACCCGCTCCCTCGCGTTTTTCATCGTCGCAAGTGCGAATTAATCTGACCACGATGCCGTTTGAATTGACGTGTCTCAGTCGAGCTGCGAAGGTCTTTCCGATTTACTCAGAGGAGGTGTTCGTGGTGAGCAGTGACGTCAAGAACGGCGAGCAGAACAGGGAAGTTCTCGGCCAGAAGAAGATGATTCAGGCGCTCGACGCGCAATCCAACCATGTGCGCTGGCAGATAGCTAAGTGCACCGCGACTGGCCTCATCACGGGACTCGGCGCCTTGCTCGCCGCCATCCCAGCGAACATCCCCAGTGTTGCTTACGCGCAGGTGCACATGGTTGTCTAATTGCCCGCCCCGGCTGGCGCAACGTGAAGCCCAACCAGGTATAGACTGCTGCGGAGTTGCCCTCGTCGGCGATATCGTCGCAGGTGTGTTCAGAAGGCGGGGGCAAAGGTGGGGGAGAAAACTGTCAGAATCGCCATCGAGAAGATTTCTCGGGTGACCCTCACGAAGATCAACCAGCACATGGCTTCCGCGTCGTTGCCAAGTTTGACGAGCAGGGAAGCCTTCAACCTTGGTAAGGCGGCGCCACTCATTGGTGGGACTGGTTAGTGACGATCTCAATGCATCCACGACCAACGTGATATCTCACAAAGCGACGGAGCTCTTCCTCTTGAAGGAAGAGCTCGTGAAAGTGAAAATCGAGTAATCGGAGAAAAACGGGAATGGCGGACAGCGCGAATGAACAAGAAGTACAACCTTGGCAAACTGGATGAGGTAGATCTGCGTACAGTTTGGCCGCACGAAGCCCACGACTTCACGAAGTGGCTGTCGGAAGATGAGAACCTGAATTCACTTGGGCTCTCCGTTGGTATGGAGCTTGAGCTTGTCGAGACGGAGTCCTCAGTGGGGTCATTCAATGCCGACATCCTTGCGCGAGAGAGCGGAACAGGGCGAACAGTCATCATCGAAAACCAGCTTGAGGATACCAACCACGACCACCTGGGAAAGATAATCACCTACGCCGCAGGTAAGGGTGCAGACGTTGTCATCTGGGTTGTGAAACATGCGCGGGACGAGCATCGTAAAGCTATCGAGTGGCTAAACGATCGCACTGACGACGACCTCGGCTTCTTCCTCGTGGAAATCGAG
>CAJMLD010000202.1 GCA_905214175.1 uncultured bacterium | reverse complement strand
TGCGGCGGTAGTTCAATTGGTAGAGCGTCAGCCTTCCAAGCTGATTGTTGCGGGTTCGAGTCCCGTCCGCCGCTCCATGTTCTTTCAGCCCAGTGCCTTCGCGGTTCTGGGCTTTTTACTTGGCTGGATTATTGCTGCTAACAGGCATGTGCCCTTTGATAGAAGCTTGGCTCTCCCCAGGTAAGTTGTCTCCACAACGTTGCAAAGCCGCATGTCGTGGCACAGTAGAGCCATCGGCTTTGCTGGGAGGCATCCAATGGCAGGTACACAGTCAGACTTTGACAGCGTCTATCAGGCAATTCGCGCGGACGAGCAGAACGAGGAGTTCACGCGCCAGGGCATAGACCCGCTCTACACGGCATCCGCCACGGCTCGTCTGATCATCATCGGCCAAGCGCCCGGCAGGGTGGCGCAGGAGACGCGCATTCCCTGGAACGACAAGAGCGGCGACCGCCTGCGCGACTGGCTGGGCATTGACCGCTCTACGTTCTACGACTCTTCTCTCGTCTCGCTTCTCCCCATGGACTTCTACTATCCCGGCAAGGGAAAGTCAGGGGACCTGCCGCCACGTCGCGGATTCGCCGAGAAGTGGCATCCCGTTCTTCTCGGCATGATGCCTCAGGCGCGCCTCACCGTGCTGGTGGGCTCTTATGCCACCCGGCGCTATCTCGGGCTTTCTTCCTCGGCCAAGCTCACCGACGTTGTCCATAACTATTCCGACTACCTGCCGCGGTTCTTCCCGCTCGTGCACCCCTCGCCCAGAAACCAGCTCTGGATGAGCCGGAACCCCTGGTTCGAGACAGACGTCCTACCGCGTCTCCGCAGCGAGGTCGCCTCCGCGTTGCACGCGTAGGGGTGAGGTTCGCGCACTATCGCCTTGCCGCTACCGCGGGAAGCGAGAAGTGGCGGCGGCTTGCCGTGAGCTTGCCCTCCCGCTCCAGCTCGCCAATCACCGTGCAGAGAGCGCATCTGTCGACGCCCAGGTAGTCCGCCAGCTGCTGCCGTGTGAACGGAATGTCGAACTCGCTTGACCCTGCAAGCTTGGATTGGGTCGAGAGGTACGCGAGCAGCTTGCCTTTGATCGACTTGGGGGCTGCATCCCTGATCCTTCTTGTGAGGCGCACATTCTTCCTGGCAACGGATTCCAAAAGGTTCTGGGCCACCCGCGCGTGGTAGGCGCACGCCCTGGGACAGCTGTGCATGATGTGGGTCACGTCGATAAAGAGTACGCGGGTGGGCGACGCCGTGGCAACCACATTGGTGAGCAGCGGCTCGTCTGGAAGGGCGGCAAACGCCTCGCCAAAGAGCTCGCCTGCCGAGAAGCTCCCCATCACGCTGGCGTTGCCCCAGACGTCCGCGCCCTCCACGCGCACGCCGCCCGCAAGGACTATGCCCACGCTCGTGACGGGATCCCCCTCCACCCACACGATCTCGCCCTTCTCGTACGTCTTGGGTCGCGCAGCAAGACATCCCAGCATCTCGGTCACTTCTTGGGGCGTTACGCCTTTGAAGAGGGGCGTCTTGCTCAGGAACTCGGCATCCACACCGCGCATGCCACACCGCCAATCATCGAAAAATGTTGTGACAACAACATATCACTTCCGAGCAAACCCGCAAACTGGTATCCAACGGACTTCCCAAAGAGAGAGGAAAACAATGGACGAGAAGATGTTCTGCTTCCAGTGCGAACAGACCGCAGGCTGCACGGCGTGCACCGGCCGGGCCGGCGTTTGCGGAAAACCCTTCGACGTTGCGCTGGCCCAGGACGAGCTCACGGGCGCGCTGGTGGGCCTCGCCCAGACCTGCAAGCTCGCCGGGACTCGCAGCCAGCTTGCCGACAGGCTCATTGTCAGCGGTCTCTTCACGTGCATCACCAACGTCAACTTCTCCAAGGACACCGTCCAGGCGATCACAGACGACGTGCGTGCCGAGAAGGAGCGTATTGCCGCGGCTTCTGGCATCGAGGCAGCTCAGGACCTGCTTCTGGGTCGTGTCTGGTCGGACAACGAGGACGTGCGCTCGCTGAAGTCGCTCATCCTCTTTGGGCTTCGTGGTGCGGCTGCCTACGCGTACCATGCCCGTATGCTGGGGTCCGTGAGCGACGAGGCTCAGCAGGCGTTTGTCGATTGCCTTGCCACCCTTGCCACCGAGAACGACCTCAAGGAGCTTCTCAGCGTCTCCATGCAGGTAGGCAAGCTCAGCCATGACGTGATGGGGCTTCTCGACGCGGCCAACACCGGTGCCTACGGTATGCCCGAGCCCACCGAGGTCTCACTCAAGATTGAGAAGGGCCCCTTCATCGTGATCTCCGGCCACGACCTGCATGACCTCAAGCTGCTCCTCGAGCAGACCGAGGGCACTGGCGTCAACGTCTACACGCACGGCGAGATGCTTCCCGCCAACGCGTATCCCGAGCTCAAGCGCTACCCGCAGCTCAAGGGCAACTTTGGCACCGCCTGGCAGAACCAGCAGAAGGAGTTCGCCAATGTCCCGGCGGCCTTCGTGTTCACCACGAACTGCCTCATGCCGCCACGTCCCAGCTATGCGGACCGCGTCTTCACCACTGAGGTTGTCTCCTATCCCGAGCTGGTGCACATCCCCGCCGGCCCCGATGGGACCAAGGACTTCTCGCCGGTCATCGAGAAGGCCAAGGAGCTTGGTGGCTACGATAAGGACGTGCAGCTCACGGGCATCAACGGCGGTACCAAGGTCGTGACAGGCTTTGCTCGTTCGGCGGTGCTCTCGGTTGCCGACAAGGTCGTTGACGCTGTCAAGGCGGGCAAGATCAAGCACTTCTTCCTCGTTGGCGGATGCGACGGCGCCAAGCCCGGCCGCAACTACTACACCGAGCTCGTCAAGCAGGCCCCCAAGGACACGGTCATCCTCACCCTTGCGTGCGGCAAGTACCGCTTCAATGACCTTGATCTCGGCGACATCGATGGTATCCCCAGGCTTCTCGACATCGGCCAGTGCAACGATGCGTACAGCGCGGTCGAGATTGCTCTTGCGCTGGCGGACGCCTTTGGTTGTGGCGTCAACGACCTGCCGCTTTCCATCGTGCTCTCTTGGTACGAGCAGAAGGCCGTTGCGGATCTTCTCGCCCTTCTCTACCTGGGCATCAAGGACATCAAGCTCGGGCCAACGCTTCCTGCCTTCGTGAGCCCCAACGTCCTGGATATCCTGGTGCGCGAGTTTGGCATTTCTCCCATCGCGACGCCCGAGGAGGATCTTGCCGCGCTTCT
>CAJMLD010000201.1 GCA_905214175.1 uncultured bacterium | reverse complement strand
GGGCGCCTCGGTGCTCACCGGCTCGCCAGAGGTCCTCTTCCCCGAGATGACCGCCATTCTCTGCGGCGCCTGGATCCAGCCCAAGCAGGCCTGGAACGTCAACCGGCCTCGCATGCTTGCCCTCATGACCACGGGCGCCGTCTTTGGACTGGTCATGAACCTCGCCTTCCCCGGCATCCCGCTGCCGGTTCGCGCAGTCATCGGCTACGCCTTTTGCGCCCTATGCATGAACCTCGTCGGCGCCGACATGACCCCCATGCTCTCGGCGGCAATCCTCCCCATGCTCTTGGGCACCGACTCTTGGGTCTACCCCGTAGCGGTCTTCGTGCTGGTAGCTCTCGTCGAGCTGGGCCAGGTTGCCCTCGAGCGCGCCGGCCTGCGCGAGCCCATCGACTACCGGCCCTTCCGTCTGCCTGCCAAGAAGACGCTCGTCAGCTGGACGCGCCGCCTGGTTGTGTTCGCGCTGTTCGCCGTGCCCGCGTACGCTACCGGCAACCTCTTCCTCGCGATCCCTCCGCTGCTTGTTGCCTACACCGAGCTCACGCGCCCCGACTTCACGCTGCGCCTGCGTCCCTGGCGGGCTTGGGCGGTGCTTGCCGTCGCAGGTGTCATAGGTACGCTGGCGAGAAATGCCGTGGTCACCCTTGGCCTGCCTAGCCCGCTCGTGGCGGCGTTCGCATTCGCCGCGCTCGTGCTCGCCTGGAACGGCCTGCGCACCTGGCTTCCGCCCGCGGGTGCCGTGGTGCTTCTCGCCTTCCTGGTGCCCTGGCAGAACCCCTGGATCTACGCCGTGGAGGTCGCGCTCGGTGCCGCAGTGTGGGTGACCGCCGCACTCCTCCTGTTCCCGGGTATCCGTCCCACGCGTGCCGATAAGGACACGAGCTCCGCCTCCAACACCCCTGCGGAGGGCGCCGAAAGCGCAAACGCGTAGCAATCTTGCTCCAAAGCCGTAGGCAACTCTTGCGCATGGATCCTCACGTGCTATAGTGCCTCTGACAGTTTCAGGGCGGGGTGAAATTCCCCACTGGTGGTGACGCGCGCACGCGCGGAGTCCGCGACCCGCTAAAAAGGCGGCTGACCTGGTGCAATTCCAGGACCAACGGTTACAGTCCGGATGGAAGAAACGGAGATGCCGCTATGGCAACCATTTCATCGCGCAACGCAAGCCACTCCACGCACGCAGCC
Organism: uncultured bacterium; assembly: GCA_905214175.1. Lineage (GTDB taxonomy): Bacteria > Actinomycetota > Coriobacteriia > Coriobacteriales > Atopobiaceae > Tractidigestivibacter. Next base: position 2,066 of record CAJMLD010000201.1, on the reverse strand, counting down.
TCGGGTTGGGACACCCGTCGAATCGCGGTCACCGCGCTACTCTGCGCCATGTCCGCAATCTGCACGCTGCTGCTCGAGTTCCCCATCCTTCCCGGAGTAACCTGGCTCAAGTACGACCCCTCGGGCATCGTCGCCCTCATCGCCGGCTTTGCGTTTGGCCCGGCAACCGGCGCCGTGGTCTCTGTGATTCCCTACCTGGTGCACATCGCCACGACCAGCGGCGTCTACGGCATGATCATGGCAATCCTCGCAACGTTTGCGCTGGTCATGCCCGCGTCTCTCATCTACCGCAGGCAACGCACCATGCGCGGCGCCATCATCGGGCTAGTCACGGGCGGCGTCGTGTGCCTCGCGGCCTGCATCGTGGGCAACCTTATCGTGACGCCCTTCTACACCGGCATGCCCGTCGACGCTGTGGTTGCCCTCATCGTTCCGGCGCTTCTCCCCTTCAATATTATCAAGATCGCAATCAACTGCATTGTCTTTGTCCTCATCATGCGACCGGTCTTCAAGGCCATGGGCGTCGAAGCCCCCGCGGCGAATAGCGCAGGAGACGCCCGCTAGATGCCACAAGAGGCCACAGACACAGCGGCTACCAGCGTAAACGCGAGCGAGACGCCCATCGTCTCGCTCGCGCACGTAACGGTTGCGTACGGCGACGTGCGGGCGCTCGACAACGTGTCGCTCGACGTGCGACAGGGCGAGCGGCTTTGCGTGCTGGGCGCAAACGGATCGGGCAAGTCCACGCTCGCCTCGGTGGTCTGCGGGCTCCTCGCCCCCGACGCGGGCGACGTCACACTTGTGGGCGAGAAGGTCTTTGCCAACGGCGCTGCAGACTTTGACTCCTACCGTCGCGCGCGCCGCAAGCTGGGCCTGGTCTTCCAGAACCCCGAGGACCAGATCGTAACCAGCGTGGTCGAGGAGGACGTGGCCTTTGGACCCGAGAACCTGGGTCTCCCTCCCGAGAGGATCGAGCATCTCGTCCGCCGCGAGCTGCACCGCGTTGCGATGGAGCGCTATGCCAAGGCCGACCCGGCGCGTCTCTCCGGCGGCCAGCGCCAGCGCGTGACGATCGCCGGCGCACTTGCCATGGAGCCCCGCGTGCTGGTGCTCGACGAGCCGTCATCCTCGCTCGACGTACGCGGCAGGCGCTCCGTCATGAAGGTCGTCGAGAAGCTCCGCGGCGTTGGGTGCACCGTGGTCCACGTGACCCACTTCATGGACGAGGCGCTTGGTGCAGACCGCGTGGTAGTGCTCGACCACGGTCGCGTTGCCCTGGCGGGAACGCCGTGGGAGGTCTTCTCGCACGTGGACGAGATTCGCGCGCTCGGCCTTGAGGAGCCCTTCGCGGGGCGCCTCTCCTCGCAGCTGCAAGAGCGCGGCATGGACGTTGCCTGGACCTGCGACGAAGACGTTCTTCTCCACGAGCTGGTGAGAAGGACGGGCGGCCACGGCTGCGGGCGCGTGCGTCCCGCCGCTGCTATGACGCCCCGCCCCACCGCGGAACCCGTGGTTCTCGCGGAGGACGTGCACTTTTCCTACGAGCAGTCTCGCCGCTGGCGCCGAAGCGCCAACGTCGCACCCGCCGCACTCGATGGCGTGACGCTCGAGGTGCCGCGCGGCGCGCACGTTGCGCTCGTGGGGCAGACGGGCTCGGGGAAGTCGACGCTGCTGCGGCTTGTTGCCGCCCTCGAGGTGCCTGACCAGGGGCGCATTGAGGTGGACGGCATTACCACCGCTGACCGCAAGCACAGGCGTCAGCTGCATGGCCGCGTGGGCTACGTGATGCAGCGCCCAGAGCGGCAGCTCTTTGCCGAGACCGTCGCGGCAGACGTGGCGTACGGGCCCACCAACCTGGGGCTTTCAGCCAGCGAGGTCGAGAGGCGCGTGCAGCAGGCGCTCGCGCTTGTGGGCCTTTCGGGCAAAGACGACGCATCGCCGTTCCAGCTTTCGGGGGGCCAGCAGCGCCTCTGCGCGCTTGCGGGCATCCTCGCCATGGAGCCGGACCTTCTCGTGTTGGACGAGCCCACCGCCGGCCTCGATCCCCGTGGCCGCCGCAACCTGCG
>CAJMLD010000200.1 GCA_905214175.1 uncultured bacterium | reverse complement strand
TTCAAATGCCACTCGAAGATCTGCCAGATTACCTACCATGACAACGCCGGCATCAGCCGCATCACCTGTCTTGGCACGGGCAACTTCAACGAGAAGACCGCCAAGCTCTACTCGGACTTCATGCTCATGACGGCCAACCCCACCATCGGCGCCGACGGCAACACCTTCTTCCGCAACCTCTCGCTGGGCAACCTCCGAGGCTCCTACCAGCTGCTGGGCGTAGCGCCGGCGAGCCTCAAACCGCTCGTGATGCGCGGCCTCGACCGCGAGATCGAGCGCGCCCGAGCCAACCAGCCCGCGCAGGTATTCCTCAAGATGAACTCCCTCACCGACCGAGACGGGATTGACAAGATCGCCGAGGCCTGCGAGGCCGGGGTGCGCGTCCTCATGATCGTGCGCGGCATCTGCTGCATCCGCGCCAATGTCCCCGGCAAGACCGATGGCCTTGTGGTGCGCCAGATTGTGGGCCGCTTCCTCGAGCACGCCCGCGTCTACGCCTTTGGCGCCGAGTCCGACACGATCTATCTCTCCAGCGCCGACATGATGACAAGAAACACCGAGCGCCGCGTGGAGATTGCCTACCCCGTTCTCGACCCCACCTGCCGCGCGCTGGTCACGACCTTCGTGAACATCCAGCTGGCAGACAACGTGAAGGCGCGCCAGCTCACCGCCGAGGGAACCTGGGAGAAGGTCCCGCGCGAGAAGGACGAGCCGCCCATCAACAGCCAGGAGGTCCTGCTCGCGCTTGCCCGCGTTCGCGCGCACGCCAAGCAACCCGAGGTCACCGAGCTCACGCCCTTCTCACGCATCGAGAAGATTCCGCACGGGCTTGCCCAGGCGCTCTCCTCGCTGCCCGCAACGGGCGGCTACGACCACCCGCATGTTGCCGAGAAGCTCGTCGCCTCGATCGACCCCACGTCAGAGACCACGGCGCGCATCACCGAGCGCGAAGAGAAGCGCGAAGAGGCGGAAAAGCGCGAAGAGAGGCGGGCAGCACAGGTTGCCGAGCGCGTGCTCACCGCTGCGGAAGACGCAGAGGTGGAAGAGGAGATCCGCGCAGACGAGGAGCCAGCGAAGACCGAGGCTGCCGCGCCGCAGCAGGGCACCCCATCTGAGACCGCGCCGTATGCCGAGGAGAAGCCGGAGACGGCCGCGGCAGTCGAGACAGAACCCGCCGCGGCGGTTCCCGCATCGGTCCCCGCCCCCGCTCCCGTCACGACGACGCCAGCGCCCGCCCGGAGGAAGCGCAGCCGCATCGCCACAGCTTTCTCACTCATTGGCCGCGGTTTTGGCGTACTCTTTGGCGGACCGATGGACGAGGACTAACGCAAGGACACATGCATGACAACAACGAGGCTCAAGATCGAGCGTATGGGCTACGGCCCCGAGGCGATTGCGCACGACAGTGACGGCAAGACCGTTTTCGTGACGGGTGGCGTGCCAGGTGACACGGTGGAGGCAGAGACCGATGCCGACGAGGCGCGCTTCTCCCGTGCGCATGTGACCAAGGTGCTCGAGGCCTCGCCAGACCGCGTGACACCGCCGTGCCCCTTTGTGGACGTCTGCGGCGGCTGCCCCTGGGCGCACATCTCCTACGAGGCACAGCTTGCTGCCAAGCGCTCCGGCGTCGTTGACGCACTTGAGCGCCTGGGGGGCTTCCCGACCGAGACGGCCGAGGCCCTCGTGGCGCCCATTGTCGCCCCGGGTGACCCCTGGGGCTACCGCAACAAGGTCGAGCTTGCCGTGGAGACCCAGCGTGGGCGTGCCGTGGTGGGCATGCATGCGGCGGGGTCCGCAGGCGTGGTGAAGGTCCCCGCCTGCCCGCTTCTGGACACAAAGTTCAAGGGCGTCGTGAAGGCCGTGCAGGGGGCAATGAATTTCCTGGCGGGCTCGCGCGACCTGGGGCTCGAGCGCGTGGGCATTCGCGCTTCTCGTCGAACGAAGGAGCTCGAGGTGGCCCTCTGGGGCGCGCCCGGCCCCTTCCCGCGCCCGCAGGTGGCCAAGGTGCTGGGCGACGCCACAAAGGTGACATCCGTCGTGCGCGTCATGCAGAAGGGGCCGGCCAAGGCACGTCGCATCGCCGGCATCGAGCGGCTCTCGGGCAAGGGCTCCTGGGGCGAGCTTGTGGGCAGCGAGTCCATGCGTGTCTCGGCGCCCTCGTTCTTCCAGGTAAACACCAGGGGCGCGGACAAGCTTGTCTCGCTGGTGATGGAGGGGCTCTCCCCCACCGAGGACGAGGAGGCCATGGACCTCTATTGCGGCGCGGGCACTTTCACGCTGCCGCTTGCGCGCAAGTCTGGCTTTGTCTCGGCGGTCGAGTCCTATGGGCCTGCCGTTCGCGACCTGCGCCACAACCTCGACGCGGCTAACCTCACCAATGTTGACCCCATAGGTGGAGACGCCGGCATCGAGTTCCCCGACGTTGATGCGGACGTTATCGTGGTTGACCCGCCCCGCGCGGGACTTGCGGCAGACGTGGTCGCGCAGCTCTCTGACCAGCCGGCGCGAGCCATTGCCTATGTGTCCTGCGATCCCGCAACGCTTGCACGCGACCTTGCGCGCTTCCGCGACGAGGGCGTGTTCGAGCCGGTGAGGGTGACACCGGTCGACCTCTTCCCGCAGACCTTCCACGTTGAGAATGTGACCATCCTGCATAGAGTAGACGCGCGATAGCTCCGTGCGGACTTTTGGGCAAGGCGGCGGTTGATCGCCTTGCCCAAAAGTCCGCTGCAACAGGCACCTTCAGGAAGACCGGATATCACTGAGCCACTCCGTTTGCGTACAACCTGGCAACACCACGTTTACCCGCAAATCCCCCTCGTCCGCTAGGAATAAACCGCAGCTCAGCGGCATAGTCCCGTGTCTCACAGTTCTTTTTAGACCGTAGGCAGAATAACGTTGCGCACCGCTGCGGAAACGTGTAAAAAGATTAAGACCTTGGGTAAGGGGCCCAGGGACGAGAAGTTCAAGTGAGAGGAACGCAACATGAAGGCTTCTGTCAACGAGGATTGCATCGGCTGCGGTCTTTGCGAGGGCACCTGCCCCGACGTCTTCAGCATCGGCGACGACGGCGTGGCGCACGCCATCGAGGGCGACGTGCCCGAGGACGCCGAGGACGGCGCCCAGGAGGCGGCGGACAACTGCCCCGTCTCCGCCATCACCGTCGAGTAGCCCACACGGCTCACACGGCTTTGGCACAGGCGAGGGGGTCGCAGAAGCGGCCCCCTCGCTTTTCGTATGCAAGTCGTCTGTAGCCGCTTG
>CAJMLD010000199.1 GCA_905214175.1 uncultured bacterium | reverse complement strand
CAATGAGACAAAGGGACAGTCCCTTTGTCTCATGCTTTCGACTATTATCGGGGCGATTGCAAGAGGACAAGCTAGAACGCGGAGAGACGCATGGCAAACGTTGACGAGACACCCACGTCCAGGCTCGAGCTGGTCATGGGAAAGGACGCTGTGAGAAGGCTCGCAAACTCCCGCGTGGTGGTCCTTGGGCTGGGCGGCGTGGGTTCCAACTGCGCCGAGGCCCTTGCGCGCGGCGGCGTGGGGTCGCTCGTCCTCGTAGACCGCGACGTGGTTGAGCCAAGCAACATTAACCGCCAGGCCGTGGCCTACACGAGCACCGTGGGCCAGCGCAAGACCGACGTGATGGCGCGCATTGTGGCAGACATCAACCCCACCGCCAGCATCACGCCCATCCACGTGTTTCTCACACGAGACAACATAGGCCAGATTCTGGGCGGGCTAGACCCGCGCCCGGACTTTGTGGTGGACGCGATCGACAACGTGACCGCCAAGCTCGTGGTGGCTCGCTGGTGCCAGGACGAGGGGATGCCCCTAGTCTCGAGCATGGGAGGCGCCAACAAGCTCCATCCCGAGCTCCTGCGCTTTGCCGACATCTCGAAGACGCATGGGTGCCCGCTCGCGCGCATCATCCGCAAGGAGTGCCGAAAGCGCGGCATCCGCAACCTGAGGGTGCTCTACTCCCCCGAGGAGCCAGTGCGCCCGCACGCGCCTGAGGGCGCAAGCGGCAAGGCGGCCACGCTGGGCACCATGTCATACTTCCCGCCCATCATGGGCCAGATGATCGCCGGCGACGTGATCTTGTCCCTCACGGGGCTGGACGGCAGAGGCGCCCCCAGCGAGGGCGATGCGCTATGAGGCTCTTCGACGCCCACGTGCACCTGGACTTCTACGCAAACGCGCCGCAGGTGGCAGCGCAAGCGCAGGAGCTTGGGCTCTCTCTTCTCGCCTGCACCGTGACGCCCTCTGGATACCGTCGCGCGGCACAGGAGCTGGAAGGCTTGCCGGGGGTCCACCTTGCCGTGGGCGCCCACCCCTGGTGGGTCGCAGATGGCCGCGTGGGCGAGAAGGACGTGGACGAGCTGGTCTCCATGCTTCCTGACCTGCGCTTTGTTGGCGAGGTTGGCCTGGACTTCTCGCCCGCGCACACAGGCGAAGAGACGAGGGGCGTGCAGGTTGCAGCCTTCGAGCGCATCGTGCGCGCCTGCGCTGAGACAAGCGACCCGGCACGCCCCAAGATCATCTCAATCCACTCCGTGCGCTCTGTCAGCGTGGTGCTGGACGTGCTGGAGCATACGGGTGCCGCCAGGAGCTGCCGCTGCGTCTTCCACTGGTTCTCCGGCAGGCCCGAGGAACTGTGGCGCGCCGCTCGCTTGGGGTGCCGCTTCTCGTTTGGCGAGCTTTCCCTTGCCACCAGGCGCGGGCGCGAGTACGTGCGCGAGGTACCCGCAGAGCTGCTGCTCACCGAGACGGACCTCCCCGCAGGCGAGAAGGTCTTGGGCAGCGCAGAAGAGATCTCATCGTCACTCGAGCGGGCGATAGCGAAGGCATCGGAGGTGCGCGGCGAGGACGTGGCTGCCCTGGCAGTCGCGAATGCTGCCGCCCTTCTCGCATGAGACAAAGGGACTGTCCCTTTGTCTCTTTGGCGGGGACGGGCGGGCGAACGCAGCGCGGCTTCCACGTCATGGTAGAGTCATGCCGTGCAGTTTTGTACGCAGACACGGCCATCCTACAGGGAGCAGCCAGACGATGATCTTACAGAGCGGAACACCTGTCGCGCAGAAATCGCAGAGGGGAACCATGCTGGCAACCTCGTCACGGGAGCTGCCGCTTGACCTTAACGACGTTGTTCTCGTCTTTGCCTGCAACGAGCTCTTTGTTCCCTACCTCTCGGTGGCGCTCCAGTCCATCCTGGTGAACGTCTCTCCCAGCCGTCACTATGACATCGTGGTCCTCACGCGCGACATCACGCCCAAGAGCATGATCACGCTCACACAGCAGGCTTCCAAGCACAATGTTGGCCTGGGCTTTCTGGACGTAGATGCCGCGCTGGGTGACATCAAGCTCCCCCATCATGGCCACTTTAGGCCCGAGACGTACTTCCGCCTTTTGGCCCCGACGCTTCTGGATAACGTAGACAAGGCCATCTACCTGGACTCGGACATTGTGGTGTGCTCGGACGTGGCGGAGCTCTTTGACACGGACGTCACGGGATACCTCCTGGCGGCCACGCGTGACGCGGACACCATTGGCCAGATTGACGGCTATGATCCCACGGTCTACGCCTACCTCAAGGACCAGCTAGGCATGACCGAGCCACACGACTACTTCCAGGCAGGCGTGCTCCTCATGAACCTGGAGAAGTTCCGTCAGACCATCTCGGCGGAGGAGCTGCTTAACATTGCCACTGAGCGCACGTGGCGCTGGCTCGACCAGGACGTCCTCAACAAGGTCGTGGACGGTCACTACCGCAGGGTGCACATGAAGTGGAACTACCTCGTTGACTGGCAGTACATGCGCCGCACGCACATCGTGGCGCAGGCTCCCAAGGACGTCCAGGACGAGTACGACGAGGCCAGGCGAGACTATCGCATTGTTCACTACGCCGGTCCCGACAACAGGCCGTGGCTCTACCCAGACTCCGACCTCGCCGGACTCTTCTGGCAGTACGCGGCAGGCTCTCCCTACCTTGAGTACCTGCGAGACCAGCTTGAGAAGTCCCGAAGGACCGTCGACGGCATGGCTCGGCGCATCAAGGCCGTGGCAATCTATCGCGGAATCATGCACGCATTCGACTACACCTGCCCCGCCGGGACCAAGCGTCGCCAGAAGTTCATCGAGTACTACGAGCGCTTTGGCGGTTCGGTGGGCTAGCGCGAATCTAATAGCCCACCTCAGCGAGTGGAATGAGAAAACGGCCGCGCCCGGACCTCCGGACGCGGCCGCAACGTTACGCTACCAGCTCAAGCGTGCTAGCTCGCGCGGTGCTTGGGCAGGAGAGACCCCTGACGCACCACCTCGGGCTTCTCGGCGCCGCCTACGCTCTCCTTGGTCACGATGACCCTCGTGATGTCGAGGTCGCTCGGGAGGTCGAACATCGTGGACTGGAGCGTTGACTCGCAGATGGCACGCAGGCCGCGGGCACCGGTGCCACGGGCTATGGCCTGACGAGCTATCTCGTTCAGGGCATCCGGCGTGAACTCCAGCTCGACACCCTCGATCTCGAAGAGACGCTTGTACTGCTTGACCAGCGCGTTCTTTGGCCTGGTGAGAATGTCC
>CAJMLD010000198.1 GCA_905214175.1 uncultured bacterium | reverse complement strand
TACCATTATGCACTCTTAGTTGGCTTGCTAATCAAACAACAGGTGAGTCGGGTGTATTTTCTGCAGCGGCTCGGGGCGTAATGACAGAACGAGACCCTAACACCACTTGCCAACAGGGCTAACGTTTGCTTACGCTCCCAAGACCGTTGCCGGCTACCCTTGTTCTCGAACAACGCAGCACGACCCCCGTAGCACGACCCCTCCTCGTGCGGGCCCTGACCCCTCCGTTTGGAAACGTGTGCTCTTTTCGCCAAGGGTAGAGTTTGCCCGTCCGCACGCGGTTCGTCGGGTAACATCGCTCGACGTGCGCCGCACCAGAGGCGCCGCCCCGGGGGAGGAGCACCGCATGACACTGCAACAACTTCGTTACGTGGTCGAGGTCGCCACGGCCGGCTCGATCACCGCCGCATCGCAGCGCCTCTTCATCGCGCAACCGTCGCTTTCCAAGGCTATCTCCGAGCTCGAGGCAGAGATGGGCATCACCATCTTCGAGCGTTCCAGCAAGGGCGTCGTGCCCACCGAGGACGGCACGCGGTTCCTCTCGTACGCGCGGCAGGTCGTCGAGCAGGCCGACCTTCTCGAGGCCCAGTACAAGCACGGCACGCCGCCGCGCCGCATCTTTGGCGTCTCGAGCCAGCACTACGCCTTCGTGGTCAACGCTTTCGCCGAGCTGGTGCGCGAGCACGGCGAGAGCCGCTACGAGTTTAGCCTGCGCGAGGGGACCACCTTCGGCACCATCGAGGACGTGCGCCTGCAGCGCTCCGAGCTGGGCGTGCTCTACCGGAACGACTTCAACCGAGAGGTGCTCACCAGCGCCATCCGCGACGCCGAGCTGCGCTTTGAGCCGCTGTTCGAGGCCCGCGAGCACGTGTTCGTAAGCCGGACGAACCCCCTGGCTGCGCGCGCCTCCGTGACGCTTGCGGACCTGGCGCCGTACCCGCGCCTCTCCTACGACCAGGGCTCGCGCAACTCGTTCTACTTCGCCGAGGAGCCCCACATCACCGAACAGGTGGACAAGGCCGTGGTGGTCACGGACCGCGCGACCCTCTTCAACCTGCTCATTGGCCTCGACGGGTACACCATCTCCTCCGGCATCCTGAGCGTTGACTTGAACGGCGAGAACATCGTTGCCGTTCCGCTCGAAGATGGAGGCGTGATGGAGCTGGGCTACATCCACCAGCCGCGTCGGCCCCTCTCGCCCATGGCAGAGCGCTACCTCGAGCACCTGAGTGCCTACGTTGCAAAGTACATAGCCTCTGGCTATGGCAAGCGATAGCGTATCGATAGTTCCTTTGGGTTTTCACATGGGGCACCATTTCTCGTGTCAACAACAAGAGAAAGGCAACCCCATGAGCATCGCATACGACAAGAAGACCCCGCATCGCTTTGACGTGGTAGGCAGCTTCCTCAGGCCCGCGCACCTGAAGCAGGCCCGCGTCGACTGGAAGGCCGGGCGCATCTCGGCCGAGGAGCTCACGGCCATCGAGGACGAGTGCATCCGCGACCTGGTCGCAAAGGAGAAGGCCGCCGGCCTGGGCGTGATCACCGACGGCGAGTTCCGCCGCGAGACCTGGCACCTCGACTTTATGTGGGCATTCGACGGCGTGGCGCACAAGCCCACCGAGACTGGCCTGCCCTTCCACGACGAGGCGGCAAAGATCGATGACACCTACCTCACCGGCAAGATTGCCTATCACGGCGGCCATCCGTTTATCCAGCACTTCCGCTTTGTCCAGGCGCTCGAGGACGAGAAGTGCGTGGCCAAGCTCACCATCCCCGCGCCCGCGCAGTTCTTCGAGCAGTTCGCGATGCCCTTCAACCTGGAGGCCACGCGCCGCTACTACGCCAACGACGAGGAGCTGGCGGACGACATCGTGGCAGCGTACCGCGCCTTTATCGCCGACGTGTACGCCGCGGGCTGCCGCAACCTGCAGTTCGATGACTGCTCGTGGGGCATGGTGGTTGACCCGCACGCCGAGCAGTTCTTTGGCACCGACGCTGCCGGCCTGGAGCGCGTGAAGGAGGCCCTGCTCGACGTCAACAACCGTGCGCTGGAGGGCCGCCCCGCCGACCTCACCGTGAACACCCACGTGTGCCGCGGCAACTTCCACTCCACGTGGGCCTGCGAGGGTGGCTACGACGACGTGGCCGACTTCCTTCTCGCACGCGAGAATGTCAACGCGTTCTTCCTGGAGTTTGACGACGCGCGCTCGGGCGGCTTTGAGCCGCTGGCCAAGGTGCCGGCAGGCAAGAAGGTCGTGCTGGGGCTTGTGACCACCAAGTCGGCGACACTGGAGGATCCCGAGGCCGTGGTCGCGCGCATTCACGAGGCCGAGAAGTACGTGCCACTTGAGAGCCTGTGCCTCTCGCCGCAGTGCGGCTTTGCGTCGTGCGAGATTGGCAACAAGCTCACCGAGGACGAGCAGTGGGCGAAAGTTCGTCTGGTGCGCCAGGTGGCGGAGCAGGTCTGGGGGTAGGGGACCGCAACGGGGGCGTGGCGCCAGAGTGACGCCGCAGGGGTTTCCTCGCGTCGTCGGAGCCCCTTCCCGCTCTGCGGAGGCCCCCGCCGCTCCCGGCCTGTGCCGGCTCCAGGGGTGCACAGGCCCGGAAAAACGCACGCCAAAACGACCGGTTACTACCAGTTCCCTGGGAAAACGCGCTTGGCGAGAAGCCCGAATCGTTTTCGTGTGCGCTTTTGCCCCGGCCTGCTGCGAGAAGTGCCGCTGTGGCGTCAAAACGACGCCCTAGCGGCGACCTCGTACGGGGTTGCTGCTGGAACGCGCCCTGTGGCGCCAAAACGGCGCCACAGCGGCGACCTCGTACGCACATGCTGCTGAAGCTGCCCTTGTGGCGCCAAAACGGCGCCACAGCGGCGACCTCGTACGCACTTGCTGCGAAAAGTCGCTCTCCGGCGCCGTGGGCCGCTGGACCCCCGCAACGGCTACGACCCTCCCGAGAAAATAGTCGAGCTTTTGTCAAATTCTCGTCCCATAATAGTTAGCCAAGGTGTACTCTTCTTCTAGAGTTAAATGAGGCTAATACCTGCGACCCCGACTGCAGCGCAGGAGCATGAGCCGTTGACTCCCGCCGTAGCGCCCGGACCCTCTCCCCGGACCAATCGGCACAATAGGCGCCGCCGACGTTCCCCTTTCTTGCGTCGGCGGCGCGTCTTTCTTAGTGCGATGTTCTCATCGCAACAGAATTTTTCGCTACATCGGTAATTCTGGTACTGGAACGGAAAGCTATGGGTACACTACTAGAAGTAAGAGATGGGTAACTTAGATCTAATGGCGCACGAGGC
>CAJMLD010000197.1 GCA_905214175.1 uncultured bacterium | reverse complement strand
CTTCCCGTTCCCCGTCGCCGATCTCGTCCTCGTCCTTCTACATCGGAAGAGCGTGGCGTTGGGAAAGAGTGGAGTTCCCCGTCGTCCCCGACCGATAACGGGGAGACAGCCCCGATTGCACCCATCACCTGCCCGTAGCGCTCGACCGAGCCGTCGAGCAGCTCGGCGATTTGCGGGAGGGGCTCGCCCTCGGACTGGCTGACGTCGAAGGTGCTGGCGAGCCTGAAGTCGACCAGACGTTCGAAATAGGCCCCGTCGCCGTTCTCGTCTTCGGCCTTCTTGCGGTAGCGCACCGGCGCGAGGATCCTGATGCCGCACTCGCCCTTGCGGACCTAGCCGCCGAACTTGCGCTTCCAGTCGGTGTAGCTGGCTACCGCCGTGGCCGTCGGCATCTGCATCGCGATGAGCAGCAAGTTTTTGCGGAGTATCGGTGGAACCGCGACATCACCTCGAGGTAGCGCTCCCACCTGCCGCTCTCGAAGATCTCATGCACGCCCGCGTCGAGCTGCTCCTTCGCCCTGACCCGCTTGCCCATGATGACCTCCTCGGATTGTTGGTGGCCCCCCTCGGCCGTCCTGCGATGCGGCCCAAAGCGCGGGTTCTGCGTCTTGCTTCGCATGCAGGGGGCGAGGGTCGCCGATGCCCGAAGGCCGGCTGGGTGCAAGTGGGAGGGCGAGGCCGGCGTCGGTGGCTCGCACGTAAATCCTCCGCGTGTATCGCTCCATGCAGCTCCGATTTTCCCTGCGGGCGAGAAGCCCGCGAAGCCCAGGGGCACGGGGCCTTCCCTGCTTGCAGGTGTGTAGCCGGTACGCACGCAGATGTGCGGCTTCTCCGGATCGGCGCTGCGCGGCCCCGGATTCGCTCCGCCGCAATCCGGGGCGAGCCAAGTGCCGACAAGCGCTGTCTCGGGCGTGTACGCACGAGACAGGCTGCTTGCTTAGGGCTGATTAGAAACGCCAGATGGTTGGGTAGCTGATAGGCTGCGATACGGCTGCTGCTAGAATGTATTCATTATATATTCAGCCTGACTAAGCGGGGACATTTTGTGAAGTGCTCAGACTTCGTTAGCTTGGGCGCCACCGAGACGGAGCTGCTAGAGTGTTTTGCTGGCGGTGGGATGACGACCATCGCAATACGTATCCCCGTGAACTTCAAAGAGGCGGCTGCTGAAGAGGCGGCGCTGCGCAGGATAAGCTTCAGCGCTTTCTCGCGCATGTGCATGATCGACGAGCTGACGAAGGGAAACAAGTAATGGCCGACATCCGGAAACTAGAGAAGGAGCTCTGGGAGGCAGCGGACAACCTCCGCGCTAACTCCAAGCTCACGAGCCAGCAGTACTGCATGCCGGTGCTCGGTCTCATCTTTCTGCGATACGCGTGGGGCCGCTTCAAGACAGCCGACAAGGCCATTCATGAAGAGCGGGCGAAAGCAACAGGCAGGCCGATTCCCATCGAGCCTGCCGACTACACCAAACGCGGTGCGATGTATCTCCCCGAGAAGGCACGCTACGACTACCTCCTGAACCTGCCCAAGGGCGAGAAGAATCTTGGCAAGAGGGTCGACGAAGCTATGGCGTCTATAGAGGCGGAAAACAAGCAGCTTGCCGGTGTCCTCCCGAACAACTACACCGAACTCGGAGACGATCTCCTCGCCGAGACCCTGCGAATCTTCAACAATCCTGCTCTCGACGAGGACGGCGACGACATTATCGGTCGCATCTACGAGTACTTCCTGGGGAAGTTCGCTCCTGCGGTGGCCTCGGACGATGGGGTATTCTTCACGCCGAAGTCGCTGGTCCGCATGATCATGAACGTCATTGAGCCAAAGCGCGGCGTGATGCTCGATCCCGCCTGCGGCTCGGGTGGCATGTTCGTCTCCGCGAGCGACTACGTGCGCAATCACGGCGGGAATCCCGCCGAGTCCATGACCTACTACGGTCAGGAGAAGGTGGAGTACAACGCCAAGCTCTGCCTCATGAACATGGCGGTGCACGGCATGAACGGCAAGATCGTCTCGGGCGACGCTGCGAACACCTTCTACCACGACGCCCACTCGCTCGACGGCAAGTGCGACTACGTCGCCGCAAACCCGCCCTTCAACGTGGATAAGGTGAAAGCCGATGACGCGCAGAGCGCGGGCCGCATGCCGCTGGGGCTCTCGAGCATCAACAAGAAGGGCGAGTTCTCCAACGGAAACTACCTGTGGATCAACTACTTCTACAGCTACCTCAACCCGACCGGGCGCGCGGGATTTGTCATGGCGAGCTCGGCCACCGACAGCTCCGGCAAGGACCGGGCGCTCCGCGAGAAGCTGGTGAAGAGCGGCCACGTCGACGTGATGCTCTACGTGGGTAACAACTTCTTCTACACTAAGAGCCTTCCCTGCACGCTGTGGTTCCTCGACAAGGGAAAACCGGAAGAGCTGAAGGATAAGGTGCTCTTCATCGATGCTCAGAACTACCACACCGCCATAGACACGACCCACAACGAGTGGAGTCCGTGGCAGCTGAAGAACCTTACCGCGATCGTCTGGCTCTACCGCGGAGAGACCGCGAAGTACCAGGAGCTGATAGACGATTATTGCAGTGCGATACGCGAAGCCGGGGATTTAATTGGCGGTGAGGCGGGGTCAGCGCTGGCGAAGGTCTCTGGAATCGATGACCTTGCAGGCGCAAAGGAGACTCTAGCCACGTTAATCTCCGAAGTGAAAGACGAGGCGAAGGATGCTGTTGAAGCTGCGAAACGTAACGAGCGTAAGAAAGTCCGTGCCGCATTTGACGAGCGCATTGCAGGGCTGGAAGAGCAGCTGACAGTTGTCGACGAAGCCCTCTGGCTCACCGAGAAGTTCGACGCTGGTGAATATGAGGACGTTGCTGGGCTGTGCAAGGTTGCGACGCGCTCGGAAATCGAGAAGAAGAACTGGAGCCTCACGCCGGGGGCACACGTGGGCGTGCCGCCAGTAGAGGATGACGGGGTCGACTTCCACGAGCGCATGGGCGAGATCCACGAGGAGCTGCTTCGCCTGCAAGCGGAGAGCAACGAGCTCATGGCGACCATCTCCCGCAACTTCGAGGAGTTAGGACTATGAGCTGGCAAACCGTAAGACTTGGTGACATTGCCACGTTCAGCAATGGAGTGAACTTTGGTAAAGAAGCTTACGGCGCTGGCGTGAAGCTAATCGGCGTGTCGGATTTTGGAGACAAATACTACCCCGATTATTCGACACTATCTGAAGTAATCCCCGATGTAGTTCACGACAGGGCCTTGTTGAAACCGGGAGACATTGTATTCGTTCGCTCAAATGGCAACAAAGCCCTGGTTGGTCGCTGCATGCTGCTGACAGATGAGT
>CAJMLD010000196.1 GCA_905214175.1 uncultured bacterium | reverse complement strand
GCGTAAGCACGACCAGCTCGCGACGCTGAAGAAGTCGCTCCTCGATAAGATGTTCCCGAAGCCCGGCTCCGATGTTCCCGAACTCCGCTTCGCCGGATTTACTGAACCTTGGGAACAGCGTAAGTTGGGGGAGCTTTGCGCCTTTGACAAAGGACGCGGCTACTCTAAGGCAGACATCCGGGAGTCAGGTACCCCTCTCGTGCTCTACGGTCGCCTCTACACGCATTACGAATCGGTGATTCAAGGTGTCGACACGTTTGCCGAGCCCAAGGACGGGTCGCTCTACAGCCATGGCGGAGAAGTAGTCGTACCAGGCTCCGGGGAGACCGCAGAGGACATCGCCGTAGCGTCGCATATCGCCAGCTCAGGAATACTGCTGGGTGGAGATCTCAACGTAATCACACCTTCTCCGGCAATTAATTCGACCTTCCTGGCCATAGAGATAACGAGCGGCTCTCCGCACTACCAGCTCGCCAAGAAGGCTCAGGGGAAGTCGGTAGTACACATCCACAATGAGGACATCGCCGACGTGGATTTCAGCTATCCTTCCCCTCCTGAACAGCGTCAAATTGGCGCCCTTTTCACCCACCTCGACAACCTCATCACCCTTCATCAGCGTAAGCACGACCAGCTCGCGACGCTGAAGAAGTCGCTCCTCGATAAGATGTTCGTGTAGGAGGATAAGCCACGTATGGCAGACACATTCAAGAACGAAGCAGAGTTCGAAGCTGCCCTCGTAAGCCGTCTTGAGGACTTCGGATGGACGGGTGGCGTTCTCCATCAGCCCGACGAGCAGGACCTACTCGACAACTGGGCTCATATTCTCTTTAAGAACAATCCGGGCATCGACAGGCTCAACGGTTGCCCGCTCACCCAGGGCGAGATGCAGCAGATTCTCGAGCAGATCGCCGCGCTGAGAACCCCAATGAGGCTCAACGGATTCATCAACGGGAGGACCGTTTCCATCAAGCGTGACAACCCTGATGACGCCGCTCACTTCGGCAAGGAAGTGAGCCTCTACATCTACGACAGGCTCGACATCGCAGCAGGCAGAAGCGTGTACCAGATAGCCGAGCAGCCGCGCTTCAAGGCGGCGTCGGCCCGGCTCAACGATCGTCGCGGCGACGTGATGCTGCTCATCAACGGAATGCCGCTGATCCACATCGAGCTCAAGCGCAGCGGCGTCCCCGTGTCTCAGGCATGCAACCAGATACAGAAGTATGCGCACGAGGGCGTCTTCTCGGGGCTATTCTCGCTCGTTCAGATTTTCGTTGCCATGGAACCCGCCGAGACGGTCTACTTCGCCAACCCAGGCGCCACGGGCGACTTCTCGCTCTTCCGCTTCCACTGGGCCGACTTCAACAACGAGCCCATCAACGACTGGAACGACGTGGTGAGGTACCTGCTCTCCATCCCCATGGCCCACCAGCTCATAGGCTTCTACTCGGTGGCCGACGACAAGGACGCGACGCTCAAGGTCATGCGCAGCTACCAGTACTACGCTGCCTCGGCAATCTCCGATAGGGTGAGGAAGTCGAGGTGGGACAAGGAAAGCGCGAGAGGCGGCTACGTATGGCACACCACCGGCTCGGGCAAGACGATGACGAGCTTCAAGAGCGCCCAGCTTATCGCCGACTCGCACGACGCGGACAAGGTGGTCTTCCTTGTAGACAGGATAGAGCTGGGCACCCAGTCGCTCGACGAATACCGCAACTTCGCTGATGACTCTACAAGCGTGCAGGCGACCGAGGACACCGACGTGCTCAGGACGAAGCTCAAGAGCGATGACCCCGCCGACACGCTCATAGTGACGTCCATACAGAAGATGAGCAACATCCACGAGCACGACGGTGGGCTCACGGAGCGCGACCTCGAGCGCATACGCAAGAAGCGTATCGTATTCATCGTGGACGAGTGCCACCGCTCAACCTTCGGGGACATGATGCAGACCATCAGGAGGACCTTCCCCACGGCGATGCTGTTCGGCTTTACCGGCACGCCCATCCAAGATGAGAACCAGAAGAAGCAGAACACCACCACCGACGTGTTCGGCGACGAGCTGCACCGCTACAGCATTGCCGACGGCATCCGCGACCACAACGTGCTGGCCTTCGACCCCTACATGGTATGCACGTATAAGGACCGCGACGTCCGGCGCGAGGTGGCGCTCGAGAAGGCCCGGGCCGACAGCGAGCCCGACGCCCTTGCGGATCCGAAGAAGCGCAAGACCTACCTCAAGTACATGGACCCCTCCCAGGTGCCCATGGCGGGCCACCGAACCGCGGATGGCAGCTGGGAGAAGGGAATAGAGGACTATCTGCCGGAGAGCCAGTACCGGGGCACGGACGGCGACGGCTGCACCGGCGGGACGCCCTGCGACCACTTCAGGATGGTCCTCGAGGATGTCATGGACGGATGGAAGACCCTCTCGCACGGCGGGAAGTTCCATGCGATCCTTGCCACATCTAGTATCCCCGAGGCCATCACCTACTACCGGATGTTTCGCGACGGGGCGTCCCAGCTCAAGGTGACGGCGCTCTTCGACCCCAACATCGGCAACGACAACCCGGACAACCCGACGGGATCGCTCTTCAAGGAGGACGGTCTCGTCGAGATTCTTGAGGGCTACTCGAAGCTTTACCCCGGCAAGGACTACACCATCCCCACGCACGCCGCCTTCAAACGTGACGTTGCCGCACGTCTAGCGCACAAGAAGCCCTATGTGGGAATCGAGCGCCACCCCGAGGAGCGGCTCGACCTCCTCATCGTCGTGAACCAGATGCTGACGGGCTTCGACTCCAAGTGGGTAAACACGCTCTACCTCGACAAGGTCCTCGAGTACGAGGGCCTTATCCAGGCGTTCAGCCGCACGAACAGGGTCTTCCCCGGCAATGAGAAGCCCTTTGGCGTGATCCGCTACTACCGAAGGCCGCACACGATGCGGCAAAACGTGGACGATGCCGTGCGGCTCTACTCGGGGGACCGTCCGTTCGGCCTGTTCGTGGACAAGCTCGAGAGCAACCTGGAGCACATCAACATGTGTTTCGGGGACATCAGGGACCTGTTCGAGGGCTACGGAGTGCAGAGCTTCGAGAGGCTTCCCAGCTCGGACGCGGCATGCGCGAGGTTCGCCAAATTATTCAAGCAGCTGTCGGACCTAATCGAGGCAGCGAAGGTGCAGGGGTTCACCTGGGAGAAATCTACTTACAAGTTCCACCACGATAGCGGGGAAGAAACAGAGGTCGTGATGGCGTTCGACCAGCAGGCCTACCTCATCCTCGTGCTGCGATACAAGGAGCTCTTCGAGCGGGAGCCCGGCGAGGGGTCGGATGACGTGCCGTTCGACATAGACGGCTAC
>CAJMLD010000195.1 GCA_905214175.1 uncultured bacterium | reverse complement strand
GCAACGCCGAGCGGCGCACGCTGCGATTGATGGTGTTGATGACCTCGAGGTGCCCCAGGTGGGCGAGCCTACCGTCCTTGCGGTAGCGCACGCGCAGCCGGTACTGGTTGAGCTTGCTGTTGGTGATGGCGACGGTATTGATCATGCGCGCTCACCCCAGATCACGTTATCGACGCCCAGCGTGGGGCACACACCACAGCCCACGCAGGACTCGCGTGTGCAGTCCGGCGTCGTGACGCCTTGGGCTGCACGACGCCACTCGCGCTGGAGGAAGCCCTTCGAGACACCGGGAGAGGTATGGTCCCACGGAAGCCTTGCGTCGAGTGGGAACCCCTCAGACGCAACGGAGGGCAGGTCATAGCCAAGCTCCTCAGCAGCGGCCTCCCAGGCATCGTAGTTGAATTCGCTCGTCCACGCATCAAAGCGGCATCCACGACGCCACGCGGCCAGCACGAGGTCGAAGCCCGCGCGCCCCATCTTAGAGAGCGCTCCCTCCACAAGAGAGGTCCTAGGGTCGTGATAGGAGATCTTCACATCGCGGTCGGTGTTCGCCCCAAGAAGGAGCCGCGCTCGACGTTCTACTTCTCCCACCTCCAGCTGTCCCGCCCACTGGAATGGCGTATACGCCTTTGGCACAAAGACGGCAACGGATGCCGAGACCTGCACCTTGCTCTTCTTGCCGCGCCCCACTATCTCTCGGCCAATCTCAAGCACGCGGTGCGTGGCGGCGGGTATCGCCAGGATGTCCTCGTCCGTCTCGGTGGGGAGTCCCATCATGAAGTAGAGCTTGACGCGGCGCCAGCCATGCTCGAAGGCATTTCTCGCGGCGCGCTCGAGGTCCTCCTCGGTTACGTTCTTGTTGATGACGTCACGCAGGCGCTGGGTGCCCGCCTCGGGTGCAAAGGTGAGCCCGCCGCGCTTGGAGCCAGAGGCGGCGTTCGCCATGTCCACGCCAAACGAATCGAGGCGCTGGGAGGGAATCGAGACGCGAATCCCCCGGCCGGCGAGGCGCTTGTCAAGCTCGTTGAGCATGGGGGCGCACTGCGAGTGGTCCGTGGTAGAGAGCGACGTGAGCGAAAGCTCGTCGTAGCCCGTCTCGGCAAGGCCCCGCTCACTTGCCTCCACCACCTGGTCCATGGGGCGCTCCCTAACCGGACGGTACGTCATGCCTGCCTGGCAGAAGCGACACCCACGCGCACAGCCACGCAGAACCTCGATGGCAAGGCGGTCCTGGATAATACCCATGTACGGCACGATGTGCTCGGCACAGGCGGGAGTCGACGCAAAGTCAGAAACACAGCGCTTGAGCACAACCTCGGGGGCACCGGTACCAGGCCTAGGCACGGCATAGCCCCAACGCGTGGACGTTTCGTCAACAACCACATCGTAGAGCGACGGAACATAGACGCCCTGGATGCGTGAGAGCGCGAGAAGAACGTCCTCGCGAGAGGCCCCGGCGGCACGGCAGTCTCTCACACAGGCGGCCATCTCGACAATGGCGTCCTCGCCATCACCAAGCAGAATGGCGTCGAACATGGGCGAGAGCGGCTCGGCGTTCCACACGGACGGACCGCCCGCAATGACTATGGCATCGTCCTCGGCGCGCTCGGACGCGCGGACGGGGATGCCAGCAAGGTCCAGCGTCTCGACAATGTTCGTGGCAACAAGCTCGTGGGCGAGCGTGAACCCCACCAGGTCGAAGGAGGCCAGGGGTGCCGCTGACTCGAGGGCAAGAAGCGGCACGTGACGCTCGCGCATGAGGTCCGCCATGTCACGCCAGGGCAGGTAACAGCGCTCGCAGGAGATGCCGTCGGCAGCGTTAAGGGCGTCATAGAGAATCGAGATTCCCAGGTTTGGCTGGCCAACCTCGTAGGTATCGGGGTAGACGAGACACGCATGGAAGGGGCCGGGCTGGTCCTCGACGGCACCCCATTCATGGTCGAGGTATCGCGAGGGTTTCTCGACGAGCGGAAGCAGGGGCTCGATGAGCCGGAAGAGGTCCTCTCGGGCTTGTCGCACGGCTACTCACCCCTACCCACAGAGCCATCGGGGCAGAGCACAACGTACGAGGGCTCGGGCGCGCGATGCGCGCGCACCTTGCGAGAAGATCCCTGGTTTCGTACACCATCCCCTGACTTCCTGGGAAGCTCGAGATGACGCGCCGGGGCCTGGCGGGAGATCTCCTCGCCATGCGGGCGAAGCGAGCCGTCCTCGAAGTCAAAGCGAACCTGCAGGGCACGAGCGGTAGCCACGGTCCCCACATAACCCATGGCGCCCTTGAAGACCCAGCCAAGGCCGGGAACGGTCTGGGAGACGGCGCGGGCAAGTGCGCGGTAACCAAAGCCGGCGCCCACGACGCCCGCCAGCTCAACGGCTCGCCAGGGGTCTAGTCCGCGCCCGTAGGCTACCGCAATGTCGAGGGCAAGCTTGGCCTGGTTTGCGGTCATGACAGCCATGTCAGAGCCGGGTATGAGGGTAACGGCCCCCACGGCAGCGTTCTCCATGGCGCAGCGACGCACCAGAGAATCGACCTCGGCGGGACGGCAGAAGGGGAAGTTCGCCGCAAGCGCCAGCCCCTTGTCCGTGGCACCTACAAGCCAAGCACCCAGCCTCGGAACAAGCGCAAGCGCATCGGCGCACGCAAGGACCTCCAAAAAGGCCATGGCCTCCTCGGGAAGCTCGATGTCAGGGACCTCGACCGCGGACTCCGCCACAAGGGCTACGGGGACGCCACGGCGGGCGGCGTCACGTGCAAGCACGGCCTCGGCAGCAGGCTGGTCACCGCAGACAACCACCAGGGCGTCCGGTGCCACGTCATCTAGCGCGGGGGCGTCGACGGGACGGACGTCCACGATGCCTGTTGACTCGCGTGCGACAAGCGCTTCCTTTATGGCAAGGACGTGCCCACGGGGCGCTCCCGAGGAGATGCGCACCCATAGACGCACGGCCTCAGAACCACCCTCGCGAGCATCCTTGCCCGCCCCGGCGACCTCGAGAATCTTTCCCCATGGAATCTTGCGCGCCATAATCCTCCTTACGACCGGCCGCCGCTAGGCGGACTTCTGCCGGTGCCTCCACACAGACTGTACCATCCCCACAGCCATGAGCTGCGCAATCATGGAGGTCGCACCATAGCTGATGAACGGAAGTGGGATGCCCGTGATGGGCATGATGCCCATGCACATGCCCACCTCCTCGAGTACCTGAAACGTCCACATGGCAGCGCAGCCCACGCAGACGAGCTTGCCGAACATCGATTCGCAGCGCATGCCAAGAAGTATCGTCGAGAGAATCATCCACGCGAAGAGCCCGAGCAGCACAACCCCACCGACAAAGCCAAACTCCTCAGCGAGAAGGGCA
>CAJMLD010000194.1 GCA_905214175.1 uncultured bacterium | reverse complement strand
GGCGTGAGCCTGCGTGAGCTGGCTCTCTTCTCGGAGGCAATCTACACGCAGGATGATGGCATGACGCCCATGGAAAAGGCCATTTCGGTCATCCTCTTCAAGCTCGAGGGTCAGGTCATCATGCGCCATCCCAACTGGCACATGGAGGATAGGCTGCTGCTGGAGCACGTGGATCCGTCACGGGGCGTGCTCGAGCTCAACGGCACTACCTACGAGATGCGCACGCGCGACTTCCCCACGCTCGACCCGGCCCACCCCTACGAGCTTTCGGAAGGCGAGAAGCGCGTGATGGACGGCCTCATGGATGCCGTGCGCTCCTCGGACAAGCTGCGTGCCCACATTGGCTTTCTCTATGACCACGGGTCAGCCTACCTGGTGCGCAACGGCAACGCGATCTTCCATGCCTGCGTCCCCATGAACGAGGACGGCACCTTCTGCGCCGTGCGCCACCAGGACCGTCTCCTCGCCGGACGCGAGTACTACGACTACGCCGACCGCCTTGCGCGTCAGGCCTGGCACGAGCACGACCAGATCTCCCTTGACTGGATGTGGTACCTCTGGTGCGGGCGCTACTCGCCGCTCTCGGGACGCGTGGTGAAGACCTTCGAGCGCACCTACCTCACCGACCGCTCCACCTGGGAGGAACCACGCGACCCATACTTCAGGCTCACCGAGAAGCCCGAAGTGGCGCGACGCATCCTCACGGAGTTTGGGGCAGATCCGGTTCACGGCCATATCATTAACGGTCACACCCCCGTGCACGCTGCGGACGGCGAGAGCCCCATCAAGGCGGGCGGTCTTCTCGTGGTAATCGACGGCGGCTTCTGCCAGGCCTACCACAAGACCACGGGCATCGCTGGCTACACCCTCATCTCGGACCCCAGGGGCATGCGCATCAAGGCGCACCGGCCCTTTGGCACCATCGCCGACGTGCTCGACCTCAATGCCGACATCATGAGCGACGACGATCGCTTTGAGATCTATCCCAGGCCCAAAACCATTGGCGACACAGACACGGGTGTCCAGATTCGCGGGCAGGTTGCAGACCTGCGGGCGCTTCTCGACGCTTACCGCACCGGCATGCTTTCCGAGAGGGGATAGCCGAGCGTTTCGCCTGGTACCGGCCCCCATGCGGGTCTCTCGGCGTGCAACGGGCATGAATCGTTGCTGCGATTTAATAATGGACGCCCGGTAAATGGGTACGCTAGAGCCAGGTACATGCACGGCACCGGACGAAAGGGTCCACACATGGACATGGATGACAACAAGAGACGCAGGTCAATGCTGATCTACGTGCTCATCGCGATTGTGGTGTACCTCGCGGTGAGTCAGACGCTCTATCCCAATTTGGTGAGCTCGCAGGTGACCGAGACCAGCTACTCTCAGTTCCTCGACGACGTCGACAACAACAAGGTTGTCTCGGCCGAGATTGACACCAGCAACAACGAGATCAAGTACACCGAGGGCACGGGCGACTCCCAGAAGATCTACAAGACAACCGCCTGGCCCAACGACGACACCCTCGCGACCACGCTCAAGGACCACGGCGTGGACATGACGGCGTCGATCCCTGACACCTCGGGCGATCTGTGGCTCTACATGCTCATCGCCTACGGCCTGCCGCTCGTTGGCCTGTTCCTGCTCGGCTGGTGGGCAAACCGCCAGATGAAGAAGCAGATGGGCGACGACGGGCCGTCGATGAACTTTGGCGGAGGCTTTGGCATGGGTGGCGGTCTTGGTCGCTCCAACGCCAAGGAGGTCAAGGGCGAGGACACCGGCGTCACCTTCAAGGACGTCGCCGGCCAGGACGAGGCCAAGGAGTCGCTCCAGGAGATCGTTCACTTCCTCAAGAACCCCGGCAAGTACAACGAGATCGGTGCCAAGTGCCCTCGTGGCGCGCTGCTCGTGGGCCCTCCGGGCACAGGCAAGACGCTGCTCGCCAAGGCCGTGGCTGGCGAGGCGGGCGTGCCCTTCTTCCAGATCTCCGGCTCAGAGTTCGTCGAGATGTTCGTGGGCCGCGGTGCCGCAAAGGTGCGCGACCTCTTCAAACAGGCCAAGGAGAAGGCCCCCTGTATCGTCTTTATCGACGAGATTGATGCCGTGGGCAAGAAGCGCGACATGTCCATCAACTCCAACGACGAGCGCGAGCAGACCTTGAACCAGCTGCTCTCCGAGATGGATGGCTTCGACAACCACAAGGGCATCGTGGTTCTCGCCGCGACCAACCGTCCCGAGACACTCGACCCGGCTCTGCTGCGTCCCGGCCGCTTTGACCGCCGCATTCCGGTCGAGCTGCCCGACCTTGCCGGTCGTGAGGCCATCCTCAAGATCCACGCCAACGACGTCAAGATGGAGCGCGACATCGACCTCAGCGTGATTGCCCGCTCCACGCCCGGTGCCTCTGGCGCCGACCTCGCCAACATCATCAACGAGGCGGCACTGCGCGCCGTGCGCTACGGCCGCAGCCGCGTCTCGCAGGAGGACCTGGAGGAGTCGGTGGACGTGGTCATCGCCGGCGAGAAGAAAAAGTCGACGGTCCTCTCCGAGCACGAGAAGGAGGTTGTGGCCTACCACGAGACCGGCCACGCCATCGTTGCCGCCATGCAGAGCGGCTCTGCCCCTGTCCAGAAGATCACGATCGTGCCGCGCACCTCAGGCGCCCTGGGCTTCACCATGCAGGTGGAGGAGGACCAGCACTTCCTCACCACACGCAAGGAGGCAAAGGACAAGATTGCGGTCCTGTGCGGCGGCCGCGCGGCAGAGGAGCTCATCTTTGACGAGATGACCACCGGCGCCTCGAACGACATCGAGAAGGCCACCCAGATAGCACGCGCCATGGTCACCCAGTACGGCATGTCCGACAAGTTTGGCATGGTGGCCCTGGGTCAGCAGCGTAGCCGCTACCTTGGCGGTGGCGCCGAACTCACGTGCTCCGAGGGCACCGCGCAGGAGATCGACAACGAGGTCCAGGCACTCGTCGAGGAGGGCCACACGCAGGCCATGGAGACCCTCAAGGCCAATCGCTTCAAGCTTCACGAGATCGCCCACTATCTCCAGAAGAAGGAGACCATCACGGGCGAGGAGTTCATGAAGATGCTCAAGCGCGACGACGGCTTTGCTCCGCAGTTCTCTGCGCAGGGCGCTCAGTAGAGACCCGCGCACGCGTTCTGCCCGACAGCCCGGTTCCGGCGTACGTCGCTGGGATCGGGCTTCTCCTTTGTGTGCACTGCGTGTGGGAAAAGCGCCCATGTGTTTGGGTCGTGTCGCCTGCCGGGGTGAGCAATGGCCTAAACCTTCAGTTCGTCTATAGTGTCTGTGCCCATATGCCAGTTACGAATAGAGGTTTTCCTTGGCTTCACA
>CAJMLD010000193.1 GCA_905214175.1 uncultured bacterium | reverse complement strand
ATGCTGAGGATCGGCCTTCTCACCAGCGGCGGCGACTGCCAGGCGCTCAATGCCACCATGCGCGCAATCGTCAAGACGGTCATGCACAACACCAAGCAGGACGTCGAGATCTACGGCTTTCTCGATGGCTACCAGGGCCTCATTCACAACCGCTACATTCAGATGACCCCCGGCGACTTCTCGGGACTGCTCTCGCAGGGCGGCACCGTGCTCGGCACCAGCCGCACCCCCTTCAAGCTGCTTGCCGTTCCCGAGGCCGACGGCACCGTCAAGGTCCCGGCAATGAAGCGCACGTACAAGAACCTCAAGCTCGACTGCCTCTTCGTGCTTGGCGGCAACGGGTCCACCAAGACCGCCAATCGCCTCTCGCAGGAGGGTCTGCACATCATTGCGCTGCCCAAGACCATCGACAACGACACCTGGGGCACCGACATCACCTTTGGCTTCACCTCGGCAACCGACGTCGCCACGCGCTGCATTGACGACATCCACACCACAGCCAGCTCGCACGGCCGCGTCTTCGTTATCGAGATCATGGGCCACAAGGTTGGATGGATTCCGCTGTACGCAGGCGTTGCCGGCGGTGCCGACGTCATTCTCATCCCCGAGATCCCCTACGACATGGACAACGTGGTCAAGGCCATCGATCGGCGCGAGGAGAACGGCGGACGCTTTGCGATCATCGTCTGCGCCGAGGGCGCCATCTCCAAGGAGCAGGCGGCCATGAAGAAGAAGGACTACAAGAAGCTCGTGGCCGAGCGCGTGAAGCCCTCTGTGGCCTATGACATTGCCGAGGAGATCGCCCGTAGAACAGACCGCGAGGTTCGTGTGGCCGTGCCCGGCCACACGCAGCGCGGCGGCCAGCCCGACTCCCAGGACCGCATCTTTGCCACGCAGTGCGGCGTCGAGGCGGCGCGCGGCTGCCTCGAGGGCAAGTACGGCTACATGATTGCCAAGGTGGGCGGCAAGATGTGTCGCGTACCGCTCGAGGACGTTGCCGGCAAGCTCAAGTACGTCGACCCCAACTGCGACCTCGTGCGCGAGGCAAAGCTTTTGGGCATCAGCTTTGGCGACGAGTAGCAAGCGGCACATGGCATGATTGGCGAAGCCTGGCAGAGTTTTGTTTCTGAGACGGCGGCGTGGGGTGCCCATGCCGTCTTCTTGAGGTTGCTGCTCGCAACCCTTATTGGCGCGGCCATCGGCATCGACCGCGAGTTTCACAACAAAGGCGCAGGAGTCAAGACCCACGTCCTCGTGTGCATTGGCGCAGCTATGGCCATGATCGTGAGCGAGTACGTGCTCCACCAGTTCCCCGATGCGCGTGGCGACATCAACCGCATTGGCGCCCAGGTCATCTCGGGCGTTGGTTTTCTCGGCGTGGGCACCATCCTCGTGACCGGCAAGAATGAGGTCCGCGGCCTCACCACTGCCGCCGGTCTCTGGGCGTGCGCGTGCATAGGGCTTGCCGCGGGCATTGGGTTCACGGAGGCCGCACTCATCGGGCTGTTCTTCGTGCTTCTCACCTTCGAGGGGCTCAACCGCCTTGACCGCGTGATTCGCCGCGCGTCAAAGACCTTCGACGTCTACGTGGAGTTCAACGAGCCGTCGGGCGTGAGAGAGCTTCTCCGCAAGCTGCACTCGTGGGACTGCACGTACGAGAACTTCGAGGTCATTCGCGGCCAGGACGGCCGCAAGGGCACGGCGGCAACCTTCTCGGTGGAGCTCTCGTCGATGGGGCGCAAGAGCCTCTTCATAGAGTCGATTGGCAACCTCGATTTTGTCACCTTCGCCGACGAGGTCTAGCCACTTGGGCCAAAAAGCATGGGAGGCTCGAGCATGTCAACATTCCTCAACCAGAGCCCCGTCTTTGGGCCAGTCACAAGCAGGCGCTTTGGCGTCTCACTCGGCGTGAACCTCATGCCGGCAACAGGCAAGATCTGCACCTTCGACTGCCTGTACTGCGAGAACGGCTTTGACGATCAGCGCCGCACGCATGACGGCTACGTGACGCTTGACCAGGTGACCTCCGCCCTCGAGAAGGCCCTGGCAACCATGGCCGAGAAGGGCGAGCGGCTCGACGATATCTGCTTTGCGGGCAACGGCGAGCCAACCGCGAGCCCCATCTTCCCTGCTGCCGTGGACGCCGCCCTAGCCCTCCGCAACCGCTATGCGCCAATGGCGCACGTGACCGTGCTTTCGAATGGCACGCAGGCGGCACGGCCAGACGTCCACGACGCGCTGCTCCGCGTCGACAGGAACGTCCTCAAACTCGATACCGTTGACGCTGCCTATGTGGCCGCGCTCGACCGCCCCCGCGTGCCATATGACGTGGAGCGCCAAGTTGAGGTGTTCGCGTCCTTCAAGGGGCACGTGATCGTGCAGACAATCTTCCTTCGCGGCAGCTACATGGGCCACTCGTTTGACAACACGGACGATGCCCACGTGGAAGCGTGGCTTTCGGCGCTCAGGCGCATTCAGCCGGAGGGCGTGACCATCTACACCGTGGACCGCGACACGCCGGCACCGGCCCTTGCAAAGGCGCCGAGAGAAACCCTCGATGCCATCGCCCAGCGGGTGCGCAAACTTGGCATTCCCTGCACCGTGGGGTACTAGCAAGGCTTGCACCGCACGGAAACAGAGCCGTCACACGAGACGCGCTATTATCGTTTGTGTACCTATACCCGCTTGAGATCGGACGTCCCGCATGTGCGAGCTCTTCGCGATCAACTCGGGAAGGCCGGTCTTGGCCAACGCCTACCTGAGGGAGTTCTACACTCACAGCCATGACAACCCACATGGCTGGGGGCTTTCGTGGCGCGACGATCACGGCAAGGCCGGCGACCCCGAGGCGGATGTCGTGCTTTGGCGCGAGCCTATCCCGGCATATGAGTCAACGTTGCTGCCCAAGATTCTGGATCAGCCCGTCGAGGCCTCCCGCTTAGAGGCGCACATTCGCTTCTCCACCTGCGGCGCGCAGAGCGTCGAGAACTGCCACCCCTTCCTGGGCTCGGACATCTCCGGACGCGAGTGGACCCTCATCCATAATGGCATCCTCTTCAACGAGGAGCTGCTCGCTGGCTATGACCGTCGCGAGCGCGGCGAGACCGACAGCGAGCGCACGATGCTCTTTCTTCTCGACGTCCTGGACGAGGCGGCCATGCGCGCGGGCGGTGCGCTGGACTTCAACGGCACCTTCGACGCGTTGGCTGGTGCCCTCTCGCAGATTTCCAACCTCAACCGCCTGAACCTCATCATGGACGACGGCACCTACACCTACGTGCACACCAACACGTCCGAGGACACGCTCAATTACCGTCAGCTCTCTGACGACGCCATTGTCTTCTCGACGAAGCCACTGGGAGGGGATGCCGAGAAGGACCTCTG
>CAJMLD010000192.1 GCA_905214175.1 uncultured bacterium | reverse complement strand
GGTAGGCCTCGAAGTTGCCCTCGAACCAGTGCCAGCAGCCGGGGTTCTCGTCCGTACCCTCCCAGGCCAGGATGTGCGTGGCCACGCGGTCGAGGAACCAGCGGTCGTGGCTCGTGACCACCGAGCAGCCCGGGAAGCGCTCGAGGGCGTCCTCCAGGCTCTCGCTCGTCTCGGTGTCGAGGTCGTTGGTGGGCTCGTCTAAAAGCAGGAGGTTTCCGCCCTGGCGAAGGGTCAGGGCAAGGTTCAGGCGGTTCCTCTCGCCACCGGAGAGCACGCCGGCAGGCTTCTGCTGGTCGGTACCCTTGAAGCCAAAGGTCGCCACGTAGGCGCGGCTGGGAATCTCCGTGTCGCCCACGGTGATGTAGTCGTTGCCGTCCGAGACAACCTCCCAGACGCTCTTCTTGGGATTG
Source organism: uncultured bacterium (assembly GCA_905214175.1). Lineage (GTDB taxonomy): Bacteria > Actinomycetota > Coriobacteriia > Coriobacteriales > Atopobiaceae > Tractidigestivibacter. The sequence continues at coordinate 3,041 of CAJMLD010000192.1, read as the reverse complement.
ATGCCGGCGCGCATCTGGTCGACGTAGGAGAGCTTGACTGTCTCGCCCAGCTCGAGCGTGCCGGAGGTGGGCTGCTCCTGCCCCACAATCATCTTGAAGAGGATGGTCTTGCCCACACCGTTGGGGCCAATAACGCCCACGATGCCATTGCGCGGCAGGTCGAACGAGAGGTCGTCAATAAGCACACGGTCGCCAAACGACTTGGTGAGGTGCTCGACGGTAAGGACCTTGGCGCCCAGACGCGGGCCCACGGGAATCTGAATCTCGGAGAAGTCGAGCTTCTTGGTTGCCCTGGCCTCGGCCTCCATCTGCTCGTAGCGCTCCAGGCGGGCACGGTTCTTTGCCTGGCGCGCCTTGGGGCTCTGGCGCACCCACTCGAGCTCGGAGCGCATCTTCTTGGCGCGCTTGGCGTTCTCGCGGCCCTTCGCCTCCAGGCGGGCGGCCTTCTTCTCGAGGTACGTGGAGTAGTTGCCCTCGTAGGGGTAGAGCTGGCCGCGGTCAACCTCGCAGATCCAGCCGGCAACGTCGTTCAGGAAGTAGCGGTCGTGCGTGACAGCCATGACGGCGCCGGGGTAGTTGTGCAGGAACTGTTCGAGCCATAGCACGCTCTCGGCATCCAGGTGGTTGGTGGGCTCGTCGAGAAGGAGCAGGTCAGGCGCCTCGAGCAGCAGGCGGCACAGCGCCACGCGACGCCGCTCGCCGCCGGAGAGCTGGGTCACCGGGGCGTCCGGGTCTGGGCACTGCAGGGCGTCCATGGCCTGCGAGAGCTGGGAGTCCAGGTCCCAGCCGTTGGCGGCGTCAATCTCGTCCTGGAGACGGCCCATCTCAGCCATGAGGGCGTCAAAGTCCGCGTCGGGGCTCGCCATCTCCTCGCCGATCTGGTTGAAGCGGTTGACCTTGGCAATCACGTCCGAGAAGGCCATCTCGATGTTCTCGCGCACGGTCTTGTCCTCATCGAGGGGCGGCTCCTGCTGCAGGAGCCCCACCGTATAGCCCGGCGTAAGGCGCGCCTCGCCGTTGGAGACGTCCTCGAGGCCGGCCATGACCTTGAGGAGCGTAGACTTGCCCATGCCGTTGGGGCCCACCACACCAATCTTGGCACCGGGATAGACGCCCACCGTGACGTCGTCGAGGATGACCTTCTCGCCCACGACCTTGCGGGCCTTGTACATCTGATACACGAACTCTGCCATTGCTGCTCCTGTCTGGGGCGTTTGATGCCCGTGAATGGGGGTGCCGCATGCTGCGAGAAGGGCTCGCTGCGGGCGCATGTTTGCCCCCATTCTACGGGAGGGCGTGTGGGCGCCCCCACGAGCGGCGGCACGAGGTGCCGCACCCTTCAACGTTTATGCACAATCAAACGCCACTGCGTGCCCAAAACCTGCGGTTTCGCCCATGCGTGCATCTTTTTTGTTACTAGCGGTGGCACAATCGGGATGGATGGGATACACCTGTACGGCCGCGACCGCCCCGGCGGCAGGCATGATGCACAGAGAATTGAGGGGGATACATGCCAGAGGCAATCCGCAAGGTCAACGTTATAGGCCACTTGCATCCGGACACGGACAGCATCTGCGCCGCCATCTCATACGCGTACCTCAAGAACCAGATTGACGAGCCGATCTACGAGGCTAGGCGCGCGGGGTCTCTCAACCGCGAGACCGCGTTTGTGCTCAAGCACTTTGGCTTTGACGAGCCAGCGCTCATCACCTCGGTGACGCCGCAGATCAAGGACATCGTGGTGCAGAAGCAGCCCGGCATCGACGCCGAGATGAGCCTCTTTGCCGCATGGAACATGATGCAGGACACCAAGGTGGACACGCTCTGCATCACCGATGAGGACAAGCACCTCGAGGGCCTCATCGCGGTGAAGGACGTCGCCAACGCGAACATGGACATCTTCGACACCGCCATGCTCTCCGAAGCCCAGACCTCCTACAAGAACATCATCGAGACCCTCAACGGCAAGCTGCTCCTGGGCGACCCCAACGGCCGCGTCACCAAGGGCAACGTGCGCGTGGGCACCACGCCGGAGATGATGGAGGACACCATCAAGGCTGGCGACATTGTGCTTGTCACCAACCGCTACGAGACGCAGCAGTTCGCCGTGGAGTGCGACGCCGGCTGCCTGGTCATCTGCTGTGGCGCCAACGTGTCCAAGCGCGTCATCGCCTCGGCCGAGCGCCACGGTTGCGCCATCATCACCACGCCGTACGACACCTTTGCCGCCGCTCGCCTTATCGGCATGTCCGTGCCGGTGCGCGCCAAGATGCTCCGCAAGGGAATCCTGCAGTTCTCGGTCAACACGTCGGTGGACGACGCGCGCAAGATCATGGCAAAGTCGCGCCACCGCTTCTTCCCCGTCATCGACGAGGACGGCGCCTACTTTGGCCTGGTGAGCTCGCCCAACCTCATCAACATCAAGCGCAAGCACGTCATTCTCGTCGACCACTCCGAGCGCTCCCAGGCGGTTGACGGCCTTGACCAGGCCGAGATCATGGAGATCCTCGACCACCACCGCATTGGCACCATCGAGACAAACGCGCCCGTCTACTACCGCGCCGAGCCCGTGGGCTGCACCTGCACGATCATCTACAGCGCCTACGCCGAGGCCGGCGTGGAGATTCCGCCCAAGATCGCGGGCCTCATGCTCTCCGCCATTCTCTCCGACACGCTGACGTTCCGCTCCCCCACCTGCACCGCAAAGGATCGCCATGCGGCCGAGGAGCTGGCAAAGATCTGCGGCGAGGACATCGAGACGTACGCCGACTCCATGTTCGAGGCCGGCGCCGACCTCACGGGCCGCACCGCCGAGGAGGTCTTCCACCAGGACTTCAAGGTCTTCAGCCGCGGCAACGCCAAGTTTGGCGTGGGCCAGGGCAGCTACATGACAAAGAACAGCCGCGTGGCTGCCGAGAACCTCGTGCGGCCGTTCCTCGCCGAGGCCGCCAAGGCCGAGGAGCTGCCCATGATCTTCTACATGTTCACCGACATGAAATCGCAGAGCACCGACCTCATGATCTATGGCAACGGTGCCGAGG
>CAJMLD010000191.1 GCA_905214175.1 uncultured bacterium | reverse complement strand
TAACAACTTCTGCACGTACTGCATAGTCCCGTACGTGCGTGGTCGCGAGCGCAGCCGCACCATCGAGAGCGTTGTTGCAGAATGCCGCCTGCTCGTCGCCGATGGCGTGCGAGAGATCTGCCTTCTCGGCCAGAACGTCAATTCCTATGGCAGGAACATCTATGGCAAGCCGCGCTTCGCCGAGCTCCTGCGTGCGGTTGGCGAGACGGGCATCGAGCGCATTCGCTTCACCTCGAGCAACCCCAAGGACCTCTCGGACGAGACCATCGCCGCCATGGCGGAGGTCCCCGCCGTGATGCCGCACCTCCACCTGGCTGTGCAGTCCGGCTCCACGCGCGTCCTCAAGGCAATGAACCGCAGCTACACGCGGGATGAGTACCTTGCGCTTGTCGGACGCCTGCGTGCTGCCATCCCCGATATCGCCCTTTCCACCGATATCATCGTCGGCTTCCCTGGCGAGACCGAGGAGGACTTCCAGGACACGCTGTCGCTCGTGCGCGAGGCCGGCTTCTCCTCTGCCTTCACGTTCATCTATTCTCCGCGTCCCGGAACGCCTGCCGCCAAGATGGCAAACGACACCCCGCACGAGGTCATTCAGGATCGCTTCGATCGCCTTGCGGAGCAGGTCGCCCAGCAGGCGCATGATGCTAACCAGGAGGACCTGGGACAGCTCGTGGGTGTCTTGGTCGAAGGGCCGTCAAAGCGGGACAGCTCCGTGATGGTCGGCCACAGCGAGAAGAACCGCACCGTCCACTTCCAGCTTCCTGCGGGCATTGATGCGCAGGATGCCGTTGGCAAGATTGCTCGCGTTCGTGTCGATGAGGCTCGCACGTGGTATCTTCGCGGCTCAGTCGAAGGCGACCTTTCGTGAGCGATTCTGCTGCTTCGGGGCGGGTCGTCTGCATCGTCGGTCCAACCGCCTCGGGTAAGAGTGCGCTTTCCGAGCTTGTTGCCCAGAGACTCGGGTCTTGCGTCGTCTCGGTTGATGCCATGCAGGTGTATCGGGGCATGGACGTTGGGACCGCAAAGATGCCCGTTACCGAGAGGCGCGTGCCACTTCTCATGGTGGATGTTGCCGATGTGGACGAGGACTACTCGGTCCAGCGCTTCCAGAGCGACGCTCGTACCTGCGTAGATGGGCTTCTCGGGCATGGCCTTGTCCCCGTCCTGTGCGGAGGCACCGGGCTCTACCTCGATGCGGTCATTGACGAGATGGACTTCCCCTCAGGCGAGCTTGGAGACGAGCGCCGGCAGAAGTACGAGCGCATAGCAGCTGAGCAAGGCGCTCAGGCGCTCCACGACCTTCTTACTGAACGCGATCCCAAGAGTGCGGCTCTCATACACCCCAACAACGTGCGACGCTGCGTGCGTGCGCTCGAGCTGCTCGACGAGGGCGTAAGTTACGCCCAGAACCACGAGGGCCTCAAGTCCCGGACTCCACACTACGACGCGCGCATTTGGGCAATTTCGACCCCTCGCGAGCGACTCTACGCGCGTATTGACCGGCGCGTCGACAAGATGTTCGAGGACGGGCTCGTCGATGAGGTCCGTGGTCTTCGCATACGCGGCCTTGACCGGTCCCACACTGCTGGCCAGGCCATCGGCTACAAGGAGGTGCTTGCGGCTCTTGCGGGGGAGTGTACGCTCGCTGAGGCAAAGGCAGAGATTAAGCGCCGTACGCGTCACTATGCCAAGCGGCAACTCTCTTGGCTGAGAAGGGATGGCCGCGCTCGCTGGCTCGACGTCGATGCGGTGGAATCTGGACAAGCCTGCAGTCTCATTGTCCAAGACGCACTCGGACACGCCGAGCCTTGTGGCAGGCTCGGTATGAAGGAGGAGTAGCCATGGCCCGCTTTGAGCCCAAGTCCACGGCCCCGGTGCGCGAGAGGGCCATCCTCGTGGGTGTTGACTTTGGGAAAAACTCAGACTGGACCCTTGACGAGTCCATGGCCGAGCTCGCGCGTCTCGCCGACACCGACGGTGCCGACGTTGTCTTCACGCTTACACAGCGCCTCGACTCCCCGGTTCCGCGCACGTTCATTGGCAAGGGAAAGGTTGAGGAACTTGTCTCGTACGTGCGGAACCTCGATGCCGACGTTGTGATTTTTGATGATGAGCTTACGCCTTCACAGCAGTCTAACCTCGAGAAAATCGTGGGCGAGCCCGTCAAGATCATCGACCGTACGGCACTCATTCTCGACATCTTCGGCGTTCATGCGACAACGCGCGAGGGTCGACTCCAGGTTCAACTGGCGCAGCTCCAGTACGTACTCCCCAGGCTTCGTGGCATGTGGAGTCACCTTGTTGGGGAGCAGACCCGTGGCGGCATTGGGTCGCGGTTTGGCCAGGGCGAGAGCCAGCTCGAGGTGGACCGCCGCCTGGTCCGCAAGCGCATCTCGACTCTCCGTGATGAGCTTGCGCGACTTGAAACCAGACGAGAGGTGCAATCAAAGGCACGCTGGGACTCCGGCGTCTATCGCGTGGCCCTTGCGGGCTATACCAACGCGGGCAAGTCGACACTGCTCAATGCCCTCACGGGCTCTACCGTGTATGTGCAAGATGAACTCTTTGCGACTCTGGACCCAACAACGCGCTCGATTGAGCTCGAGGAAGGCCGAAAGGTCACCCTCACCGATACCGTAGGATTTATCCAGAAGCTGCCCACCACCTTGGTGGAGGCCTTCAAGTCGACGCTTGCCGAGGTTAGGGCGGCCGATCTTGTCCTGCTTGTGGCTGACGCGTCTGACTCCGGCGTAGACCGGCAGATAGGGGCCGTTCGCTCGGTCCTAGAAGAGATTGGGGCGAGCCAGATTCCATCTGTTCTCGTCCTCAACAAGTGCGACCTTGTCTCTCCCGAGGACCTTATGAGCCTGCAGGCTAAGTACCCCGATGCAGTCACTATTTCGGCTCGCGAGGGGACGGGCCTTGCGGGACTTCTATACCGCGTCGCCCGGGAGGCGTCACGTGGCGATGCCACCGTGACGGTCCTGGTTCCATTCTCCAAGGGCATTCTCATGAAGATGGTCCACGAGCGATGCCAGGTTATCCGAGAGGTCTATACCGAGCGTGGCTTGCTCGCAACCGTGAGCGCCTCGGAGCGCATGCGGTTGACTCTTGCGCCGTATGTAGTGCCCGACGATGCCGCAGCCATTTGGGAGGACGGCTTGCCGACTATAGAAGAAGAGCCACGGCAGCCCAAGCACAATCGCTAGACTACGCCTGTAAGCAGGAGTAATAGGGGCTGGTGCACTACATAGACGAGAAGAGCGTTGCGTCCCACTAAGTTAAGTAAGGGTACGTTGGCGTGTCTCGCCCAGGCAGCGTAACCCCTGTCCTTAAACCAGGCCCCCATCGCCGCCCCCGTGAGGTACATAAACACAAAGGGGACGAGGGGATAGTAGTCTCCGGACGAGAATGCAGGGCCCGGAATTCCCAGCCATGCAAGCCCCGAGACACGGTACAACGAGCGGGGGAGAGCCACCGAGAGGCTCCCGATGCCAATGGTCCCA
>CAJMLD010000190.1 GCA_905214175.1 uncultured bacterium | reverse complement strand
GACCGACAAGCCCCTCAAGCGCGCCTTCATGCCCTACGGCGGCATCAAGATGGCCCAGCAGGCGGCCGAGAGCTACGGCTACAAGATCAACCCCAAGTACGATCAGATCTTCAACGAGTATCGCAAGACCCACAACCAGGCCGTCTTTGACGCCTATACCCCCGAGATGCGCGCGGCCCGCCACAGCCACGTGATCACCGGTCTGCCCGACACCTACGGCCGCGGCCGCATCGTGGGCGACTACCGCCGCGTTGCGCTCTACGGCATTGACTTCCTCATCGCGAAGAAGCAGGAGGACCTCCTCAACTGCGGCGACGGCACCATGACCGACGACGTCATCCGCCTGCGCGAGGAGATTGCCGAGCAGATCCGCGCCCTCAAGGGCATCAAGGCGATGGCCAAGATTTACGGCTACGACATCTCGCAGCCCGCACGCGACGCGCACGAGGCCGTGCAGTGGCTCTACTTTGGCTACCTGGCCGCCATCAAGACCCAGAACGGCGCCGCCATGTCCGTTGGCCGCATCTCCACGTTCCTCGACATCTACATCCAGCGCGACCTCGAGGCCGGCAAGCTCGACGAGGCCCAGGCTCAGGAGCTCATCGACCACCTGGTCCTCAAGTTCCGCATGGTCAAGTTCGCACGCATCCCCAGCTACAACGAGCTCTTCTCCGGCGACCCCGTGTGGGCAACGCTCGAGATGGCGGGTCTTGGCCAGGACGGCCGCCACATGGTGACCAAGAACGACTTCCGCTTCCTGCACACCCTCGAGAACATGGGCCCCGCGCCCGAGCCCAACCTCACGGTGCTCTACTCCAAGCGCCTGCCCGAGGCCTTCCGTCGCTACGCGGCCAAGATCTCCATCACCACCAGCTCAATCCAGTACGAGAACGACGACGTCATGCGCCCGGTGTGGGGCGACGACTACAGCATCTGCTGCTGCGTCTCGGCCACCCAGACCGGCAAGGAGATGCAGTTCTTTGGCGCCCGTGCGAACCTCGCCAAGTGCCTGAACTACGCCATCAACGGCGGCAAGGACCTCAAGTACACCGACAAGCAGGGCAACCACATGCAGGTTGGACCCGAGCTTTCCCCCATCACGAGCGAGTACCTGGACTACGGCGAGGTCATGCACAAGTTCGACATCATGATGGACTGGCTGGCAGGCCTATACGTGAACATCCTCGACCTCATCCAGTACATGCACGACAAGTACTACTACGAGGCCGCCGAGATGGCCCTCATCGACACCGACGTGCGCCGCACCTTCGCCACCGGCATCGCGGGCTTCAGCCACGTGGTGGACTCGCTCTCGGCCATCAAGTACGCCCGCGTGCGCACCGTGCGCGACGAGTCTGGCCTGGTAATCGACTACGTGCCCGAGGGAGACTTCCCCCGTTACGGCAACGACGACGACCGCGCCGACGATATCGCCGTGTGGCTGCTCAAGACCTTCATGACCAAGATCAAGAAGCACCACACCTACCGCAACTCCGAGGCCACGACGTCGATCCTCACCATCACATCCAACGTGGTGTACGGCAAGGCCACCGGCGCCCTGCCCGACGGCCGTCCGGCCTACACGCCCTTCTCGCCAGGCGCAAACCCCAGCTACGGCGCCGAGAAGAACGGGCTTCTCGCCAGCCTCAACTCCGTGGCGAAGTTGCCTTACAAGTATGCACTCGACGGCATCTCCAACACGCAGACCATCAACCCCGGCGCCCTTGGCACCGATGAGACGCAGCGCGTGAGCAACCTGGTCAACGTGCTAGACGGCTACTTTGCCAACGGCGCGCACCACTTGAACGTCAATGTGTTTGGCGTCGAGAAGCTCAAGGACGCGATGGAGCATCCCGAGAAGCCCGAGTACGCCAACTTCACGATTCGCGTCTCCGGCTATGCGGTGAAGTTCATCGACCTCACGCGCGAGCAGCAGCTCGACGTGATTGCGCGTACCTGCCACGACCACATGTAGGGTGCTTGCAAGAAAGACGCACGTACGGGGGACGGCTGCCTGGCGGCCGTCCCTCTTTCTATATCGAGCGGTCCGGGCCTCATTGGGTGCTGTTGAGAACTAATTCGATGTTTTTGGCCGCCTGGGGGCGCCATTCTGGCGAATTTCTTCTCAACAACGCGCGTGAGGCAACCTGCCGTCTACGGCAGCAGCTTGTTCACCTGGCGATCAAAGCTGAGAAGGCCGTTGGTCTCCTCCTCCACGTCCGAGAGCTGCGTGTACACGTAGCCGGCAAGCCCCTTTGCCTCGAGCGCGTTTGCCTCGTCGAGAAGCGCCCGCACCGCGCGGCGCCACTCCCCCAGGCTTTCGAAGCCAGCGTAGCCGTACGGCTCCAAGAACGAGCTGTGCCCCTCAACGTGCCAGGTGAGTCCGCCAAACTCCGATATCACAAACGCCCGCGAGGATCCCCGCAGCCCTCGTGGCACGCGAAGCTTCCGGAAGTAGTTGTGTTCGCTTGCGTAGTCACCGCAGCCCTGGTCGTACCAACCGCTCGTGGCGTCGATGGGTCGCGTGGGGTCAATCGCGCGCACGCGGTTCACGGCATCGCGCGCGTTGAACTGGCCCCAACCCTCGTTGAAGAGGCCCCACGTCACGATACAGGGGTGGTTGCGCAGGTAGCGCACTTCGCCCTCGCAGCCACGCGTCCATTCCTGCTGGAAGGCGGGGTCTGCAGACGAGAGGCACACCTGGTGGGCCGGGGTGTCGTCGCGAAAGTGCTCGCAGGCAAACCGCGAGAGCGTGGGCTTCTGGTTGACGTGCCACATGTCGTACGGCGCCGTGCCGCCACTCACCATATCCTGCCAGACGAGCATCCCCATGCGGTCGCAGAGCCAGTACCAGCGGTCCTGCTCAATCTTGATGTGCTTGCGCAGCATGTTGAAGCCAAGCTTCCTTGCGGCATTGATGTCTGCCGCAAGCGCGTCCACCGAGGGCGCGCTGAGAAGACCGTCGGACCAATAGCCCTGGTCCAGGACGCCGCGCAGAAAGAGCGGCTGGTGATTGAGGCAGAAGCGCGGCACGCCGGCGGAGTCCGGCTCTATCGACACGGTGCGGAATGCGCAATAGCTTGTCACCTCGTCCGCGCCATACTCGATGCGCAGCCCGTAGAGGTAGGGATCCTCCGGGGACCACAGGTGCGGCTCCGCAACGGGAATTCGCACGGATGCGCTGTTCTCAGCCGCCGCGGACGCACCGCGGGCAACGACCGCTCCGCCTGGCGAGAGGAGCGACACGCGCAGTTCCTCGCCCGGCCGCGAGACCCGCGCGGCAACCGTCACGTCGCCGGCATCTGGGCTCGCGTCGACGAGCAGCTCCTCGATGCGGTTCTCGGGCGCGCGCTCCCACCACACGTCCTGCCAAATGCCGCTCTGCGCGGTATACCAGATGGTTCCGCACTGGAGGAGCTGCTTGCCGCGGGGGTGCGGTTCGGTGTCGCTGGGGTCACGCACGCAGAGAGCGAGTACGTTCTTCTCGCCTGGTGAAAGCAGATCCGTCACATCAAACGAAAACGGCAGGTA
>CAJMLD010000189.1 GCA_905214175.1 uncultured bacterium | reverse complement strand
CTACGTACAGAGTCGCTGCTGGAACTGCCCTTGTGGCGCCTAAAAGACGCCACAGTGGGGGTTCCTTCGCGACGCCGGACGCCTTTCTTCTTAGTGGAGGCCCCGTCCCCGTCTCTTCTCGGAGAATATCGCTTTTTCTTAACCGAGAAGGACGTTTGCCCAGTTGAGCCACGGCATTTTTCAGAAATAGCGATATTCTCTGCGGTCAGGCGCTGGCGATGGCGTCGAGGACGGCGCTGCGGCGCGATTGGTGCCGCTGCGGGACGCCGCTCCCGGTGCCGCCGGCCCCGTGACCGCCGTCCCGTCCCGCCCCGCGCCCGGCGCCACCGCGGCCCCGTGACCGCATCCCCAAAAAAGTCGAACTTCCCCCTTGCAAATCTCTCTTTCTTGTCGATAATAAGTCCCAGTACCAATAGCGTTACGACAACCATCCAACCAGTACAGAGAAGGAGCGTCACATGTCCCTCATCAACAAGGAGATCGGCGATTTTACCGTCCAGGCCTTCCAGAACGGCGAGTTCAAGACCGTCAGCAAGTCCGACGTCCTGGGCAAGTGGGCCCTGTTCTTCTTCTATCCCGCCGACTTCACCTTTGTGTGCCCCACCGAGCTTGAGGAGCTTGCCGAGAACTACGACGCCTTCAAGGCCGAGGGCTGCGAGGTCTACTCCGTGTCCTGCGACACCCACTTTGTCCACAAGGCCTGGCACGACGAGTCCGAGCGCATCTCCAAGGTGACCTACCCCATGCTCGCCGATCCCGCGCACGTCCTCGCCGAGGACTTCGAGGTCCTGATCCCCGCCGACGGCCTTGCCGAGCGTGGCGCCTTCATTGTTGACCCCGACGGCAAGATTCAGGTCTACGAGGTCACCGCAGGTGGCATTGGCCGCAACGCCAAGGAGCTCCTGCGCCTGGTCCAGGCCGCCAAGTTCGTCCGTGAGCACGGCGACCAGGTGTGCCCCGCCAAGTGGCAGCCGGGTGCCGAGACCCTGAAGCCCTCGCTTGACCTTGTCGGTCAGCTCTAGGCAGGCAGGGCGAGCAGAGCCCAGACAACATTTGGAGCCCGCCGCACTGGCTCGGCGGGCTCCCTCTTTGATTCGCCGCGTGCGGCGGGGGAGGTTTAGAAGATGAGCGAGAATACCGTCGAGAACGGCGCCCCCAGCGGCGCCCAGAACGTATACGACGCGGTGGTGATTGGCGGCGGTCCGGCCGGGCTCACGGCCGCGCTCTACCTCGCCCGCGCGCGCTACCGCGTGCTGGTGGTCGAGCGAGAGCACTTTGGCGGCCAGATCACCATCACCTCCGAGGTCGTTAACTACCCGGGCGTGCTCACCGCAAGCGGCGAGCAGCTCACCGACACCATGCGGCGCCAAGCCGAGGCCTTTGGCGCGGAGATGCTGCTCGCAACGGTCGAGTCGCTCGACCTCACGGCAGACGTCAAGGTCGTGCACACCTCGCGCGGCGACATCCGCTGCCTGGGAATCCTTCTCTCCACAGGCGCCTCCCCGAGAAGCGCCGGCTTCACGGGCGAGAAGGAATTCCGCGGCCACGGCGTTGCGTACTGCGCCACCTGCGACGGCGAGTTCTTTACCGGCCGCGAGGTCTTCGTGGTGGGCGGCGGCTTTGCCGCGGCGGAGGAGGCGGTTTTTCTCACCACGTATGCCTCGCACGTGACCATCCTGGTCTACACCGACGACTTCACCTGCGCCAAGGCCACCGCCGACGCCGCCTATGCCAACGACAAGATCACCGTGCGGACAAACGCGCAGCTCCTGGCTGTGGAGGGCGACTCCGTGGTGCGAGGCGTTCGCTGGCTCGACCGAGCGACGGGCGAGGAGCACGAGTTCTCGTCGCCCGATGGCGGTCCCGTGGGCGTCTTTGTCTTTGTGGGCTACGCCCCGGCAACGTCGCTAGTCGAGGGCGTGGCCGAGCTTGACCCGCAGGGTTACGTGATTACCGACGACCGCCAGATGACGAGCGTGGAGGGGCTCTTTGCCGCCGGCGACGTGTGCCAGAAGCGCCTGCGCCAGGTTGCGACCGCCGTAGGGGAGGGCGCGGCCACGGCAACCGAGATGGAGCGCTACCTCAAGGCCGCGCGCGAGCGCACCGGCATCGTCCCCCAGCAGCCCGCAAGCCGCACGCGCGACGTGGCCGAGAAGCCCGCGACCGCCCCGGCCGCGGCGTCCACCGGCACGCCCGGCTCTCCCATCGACGATGCCATGGCTGCCCAGCTCCAGGCGGTCTTCTCGCGCATGCAAAGCCCGTTGGTGCTCCGCCTGCACCTCGATGGCAGCGACGTTTCGGCAGAGCTTCGCTCTTACATGGAGGCGCTGGCGGCGCAGACCGACCTACTTTCGGTGGACGAGACGGACGCCTCCGCCGACGACCCCGCCGAGCTGCCCTTCGTTGAGGTCGTGCGGGCCGACGGCACGCCTTCCGGCCTCGCCTTCCACGGTGTTCCCGGCGGCCACGAGTTCACGTCCTTCGTGCTGGGCCTCTACAACGCATCGGGTCCCGGCCAACCCATCGCCGACGCAGACCGCCAGGGCATCGCTGGCATAGCGCGTCCGGTGAGCCTGCGCGTGCTGGTGGGTCTCTCGTGCACCATGTGCCCGGACGTGGTGGTGGCCTGCCAGCGCATGGCGGCGGATAACCCGCTGGTCACAGCCGATGTCTACGACGTCAACCGCTTCCCGGCGCTGCGCGAGCGCTACGACGTGATGAGCGTGCCCTGCCTTGTGGTGGATGACGGCACGGGCGAGCGCGTGAGCTTTGGCAAGAAGGGACTTTCCGAGATCCTCGCGCTCGTGGGGTAGCAAGCAGCGTGTGGTCTGCGAAGCAGCCGCTGACAACGGCAGGGATGCGGGGCTCTTATCGGCGCAGTTTTTTCCGCCGGAAGAGCCCTGCCTTGCTGTTCTGCCAAGGGTTATTTCCACAATCTTCAGGTCATGCGGTCTGAAAATCACGTAGTATTGTCCCAATAGCTCGAATGTCAAACTTCGAGCATCCTCCGCAGATAAACGCAGCTAAGACATCGAGGCAAAGGACTTCTCATGAGTGCAAAGGCTAAGTATCAAGTCGGTCGGCGGCCACTGATGGCGCTGGCGGTTGCCGTGCTTGCAGTGGCGCTGTCCCTCTCGTGCCTGAGGATCGTGGCCAGGGCGGACGACGCCAGCGCGAGTGACACGGTCACGATTGACTACGACTCGAATACGGACATCCACTCTGTTACGGATTCCGACGGGACGAAGATCGTCCTGTACTGCATGAACAACCAACTCCACTGGCCGCACCCCACGTCACCGACTATGAATGTCCCAAACTACACGCTTGGCTACCTCACACCCGGCATGTTTCAGTCGCAGGAGAAGTACGAGGAGTGCATGGAGAAGCTTCTCGCCATCCTGTACGCGGGCTATCCCTACAATGGCCTGCACCTGTATGAGGTGACGGACCAGGGCAAGCAGATCACCGAGGCTGAGTTCAACCAGATGCTCGATGCGCCCGAGGTGCTTCGCCAGGACTTCCCCGACTCTCTGGGGGACACCACCTTCACCTATGCCGACTACACCAGCGCTAACAAGGTG
>CAJMLD010000188.1 GCA_905214175.1 uncultured bacterium | reverse complement strand
AATATCGTTGTGGTCACTCTCTGCAAGGAACTCGTGCTCGTCTTTGACCTTATCACCCCGGTCATCGTGGCCAGCATGATTGACATTGGCGTCACCAATCGTGACCAGGGATACGTGGTTCGCATGTGCGCCCTGCTCATCGTGCTCGCGGTGGTGGGGTTCTGCTTCACGCTGGTGTGCCAGAAGATGGCAGCCGTTGTGTCGCAGGGCTCGGGTACAGACATTCGCCACGATATCTACGCCAAGGTGAATCAGCTTGCCCCGGCTGACCTTGACCGCATTGGCACTCCATCTCTCGTGACCCGCATCACCAACGACGTCAACCAGGTGCAGGTGACGGTTGCCCTGGGCATCAGGCAGATCATTCGCTGGCCCATCCTGGCAATTGGCTCGATGGTCTGCGCCATGCTCATCGACGCACAGCTTGGCCTGGTGTTTCTCGTCTGCACGCCGGCCATTGCGGCTGTCTTTTGGCTCGTGATGTCTAAGTCCGTGCCCCTCTTTGGCGAGCTCCAGGCGCGCCTTGACGAGGTGAGTCTCGTCACGCGCGAGAACCTCTCTGGCGTACGCGTTGTGAGGGCTTTCCGACAGGAGGACCGCGAGGACGAGCGCTTCCATGAGGCTGCAGACGCCCAGACTCAGACTGCGGTCACCATAGGTAAGCTTTCTTCGCTCCTCAACCCTGCCACGCTTCTGGTGATGGATTTGGGCATCGTCTGCATCCTTTGGATGGGCGGCGCCCGCATCGACGCGGGCAATCTCACGCAAGGCGAGGTCATCGCCTTCGTGAACTACATGACGCAGATGCTCGTGTCTATCGTCTATGTTGCCAACCTGGTTATCACCATCAATCGTGGCACGGCATCTGCCACGCGCATCATGGAGGTTCTCGACTGCGAGCCGCAGCTCTCTGACGAGGGCACCACCCAGGTGGAGCTCTCCCAGGGCACCCTTACTTCGGGAATTGCTCTTGCGTTCGACCACGTCGGCTTCACCTACGACGGCGCTCCCCGGCCTGCCGTGGACAGCATCACCCTGCGGCTGGGCGCCGGTGGGTCCCTTGGGATCATCGGTGGCACAGGCTCGGGAAAGTCGTCACTCGTGAACCTCATTCCCCGGCTCTACGATGCCACAACGGGTGAGGTGCGTGTCTTTGGTCACGACGTGCGCGAGTACCCCCTCACGCAGCTGCGGGAGCTGGTCTCGACGGTCCCCCAGCAGGCTTCCCTCGTCTCGGGCACCATCCGTTCCAACCTCTGCTGGCGTGACCCCAACGCGACGGACGACGAGCTCTGGCGTGCGTTGGAGCTTGCCCAGGCAGCTGACTTCGTGCGGGGCAAGGACCGTGGCCTTGACGCCGTCGTTGAGGCCGGCGGCAAGAACTTCTCGGGAGGCCAGCGCCAGCGGCTCACCATCGCGCGAGCCCTTGTGGGCCATCCGCGCATCGTGGTGCTCGATGACTCGGCCTCGGCGCTCGACTTCCGCACGGACGCGAGCCTTCGCCAGTCGCTCCGCAGCCTCCGTTCGGAACTTACCTGCGTGATTGTGTCTCAGCGCGTCTCGGCAGTGATGTCCTGCGACCAAATTCTCGTGCTTGACCATGGTCGCATGGCTGGCCTGGGATCTCATACCGAACTCATGAGGAACTGCCCTATCTACCGTGAGATCTGCCTCTCGCAGCTTCGTCCCGAGGAGGTGGGTGCGTAATGGCAAACCCGTATGCTGCCGGCGCGAGCGCCGGAACCATCATGGCCAACGTGAAGGGCGACATTGGCAACGACAACAACGACAACCCCCAGGGCAGACTAGACGAGACGGGCCTTACCGCCGCCGAGGTCACGCGCCGCCTGCTTGCCTACACCCAGCCGCACCGGGTGTCGCTGATTGCCTCCTTCGTTGCGTCTGCCGTCTCGGTTGTTCTCCAACTCTACGTGCCCATTTTGATTGGTCGTGCAATCGACTGCATGGTCTCGGCCGGAAACGTTGACGTTGCCGCGCTCGTGGCGCTGCTGCAGGAGCTTGCGCTCGTGGTTGTGGGCGCGGCGGTGACGCAGTGGGTCTCTGGCTACTGCACGAACAGGCTTACGTACGAGACGGTACGCGATCTGCGCATCGATGCCTTCTCTCGCTTCCGCGACCTGCCGCTCTCGTTTGTCGACTCGCATTCGCACGGAGACCTGCTCTCGCGCGTGGTGAACGACGCCGACCAGGTGGGCGACGGCCTACTCCAGGGACTCACGCAGCTCTTCACTGGCGTGGTGACCATCGTAGGCACGCTTGCCTTCATGTTCTCGATATCGGTCCCCGTCGGCCTTGTGGTTGTGGTCGTGACGCCGGTCTCAATGCTCGTGGCCTGGCTCATCGCCCGCTACTCCGCAAAGAGCTTCAAAGACCAGCAAGCACTTCAGGGGTCTCTTGGCGGCTACGTCGAGGAGATGGTGGGCAGTCAGAAGCTGGTCTGCGCCTTCGCGTACGGCGACCGCGCACAGGCGGGATTTGATGCCATTAACCAGCGCCTTCTTGGGGTAGGGGAGCATGCCCAGTTCGCGAGCTCCCTCTCGAACCCCGCCACGCGCGTGGTGAACAACATCACGTATGCCGTCGTTGCCGTTGTGGGCTGCGTCTGTGTCATCTCCGGGTGGCCGAGCGTCCTGACCGTTGGCCAGGTGCAGACGTTCCTCTCGTATGCCAACCACTACATGAACCCCTTCAACGAGATCTCAAACGTGGTCACGCAGATCCAGACCGCTTACGCTTCGGCGCGGCGCCTCTTCACTCTGATTGACGCCCCCGCCCAGAGCGCGGATCCTGGCGAGCCCGAGGTGGACGAGAACCCCGAGGGTGCGTTGGAGTTCTCGCACGTGAACTTCTCGTATGTGAAAGACCGCCCGCTGCTTGAGGACATCTCGTTTGTCGCGGAGCCCGGCCAGACCATCGCCCTGGTGGGACCCACGGGATGCGGGAAGACAACCCTTATCAACCTGCTGCTGCGCTTCTACGACGTGGACTCCGGACAGATCTTGGTGGACGGCCACGACACGAGCACCATGCGCCGAGAAGATCTTCGCTCGCTCTTTGGCATGGTGCTCCAGGACACGTGGCTCTTCCGCGGGACCGTGCGAGAGAACATTGCCTACGGGACGCCGGGCGCCACGCTAGACGACGTGGTGGCAGCGGCCAAGCAGGCCCACGTGCACAAGTTTATCGAGCAGCTGCCGCAGGGTTATGACACGCTGCTGGGGGAGGACGGAGGGTCTCTCTCGCAGGGTCAGCGGCAGCTTCTCTGCATAGCACGCGTGATGCTTGCCAACCCCACGATCCTCCTGCTCGATGAGGCCACGAGCTCCATCGACACCCGTACCGAGCTGCAGGTGCAGGACGCCTTCGACCGCATGATGGAGGGCCGTACCTCCCTTGTGGTGGCGCACCGACTCTCGACGGTGCGGGACGCAGACTGCATCCTCGTGATGAAGGACGGCCACATCATCGAGCGGGGCACGCACGACGAGCTGCTGCGCGAGGGCGGATTCTATGCCAACCTGTACGAGAGCCAGTTCGAAGGGACGCGGTAACGCGCGAGTACCGCAAGGCA